>NZ_JBEOVG010000003.1:0-258507 GCF_040295345.1 Actinosynnema sp. NPDC002837 | reverse complement strand
CGCCCCCTTACTCCAAAACATATTACACGGCCGCTTCCGCGGGGACCCGGCCACGGCCCACGGCGGGCGCCGGCGGGGGCCGGGGGGTCCCCCCCCGGCCGGCCACTCCCCGCTCAGTCGAACAGCGCCGGGAGGGTGCCCTCCCAGGCCTCGCGCAGCTCGGCCAGCGGCAGCGAGCCCAGCTCCTGGATCTCCAGCGCGTCGGACTCCGGGTCCACCACGCCGACCTTGCGCCACGGCAGGCCGCGCGCGGTGCACATGTCGGTGAACCGCAGCTCCTCCGTGCGCGGCACGGCCACCAGCACGCGGGCCGTCGACTCGCTGAACAGCGCGGTGAACTTGTCGCCCTCGAGGAACACCCGCGCGCCGACCTCGCCGATCAGGCAGGTCTCCACCAGCGCCTGAGCCAGGCCGCCGTCGGACAGGTCGTGCGCGGCGGACAGCATGCCGTCGCGCGAGCCGGCCACCAGCACCTCGCCGAGCAGCTTCTCCCGCGCCAGGTCCACCTTCGGCGGCAGGCCGCCCAGGTGCCCGTGCACGACGTGCGCCCACTCCGAGCCGCCGAACTCCGCGCGCGTCTCGCCGAGCAGCAGCAGCGTCTCGCCCGCCTCCGCGCCGATCCCCGTCGGGATGCGGCGGCGGACGTCGTCGATCACGCCGAGCACGCCCACCACCGGCGTCGGCAGGATCGCCGTCGAACCGGTCTGGTTGTAGAAGCTGACGTTGCCGCCGGTCACCGGGATGCCCAGCTCGACGCACCCGTCCGCGAGGCCCTTCACGGCCTGCTCGAACTGCCACATCACCGCCGGGTCCTCCGGCGAGCCGAAGTTCAGGCAGTTCGTGACCGCGACCGGCGTGGCGCCCGTGGTGGCCACGTTCCGGTACGCCTCGGCCAGCGCCAGCTGCGCGCCCGCGTACGGGTCCAGCTTGGTGTAGCGGCCGTTGCAGTCCGTGGACAGCGCCACGCCCCGGTTGGTCGACTCGTCGATCCGGATCATGCCCGAGTCGGCGGGCTGGGCGAGCACCGTGCCGCCGCGCACGTACCGGTCGTACTGCTGGGTCACCCACCGCTTCGACGCCAGGTTCGGCGACGCGGCCATGGACTTGATCAGCGGCAGCAGCTCGTCCTCGGTGGGACGGGCCAGCCGGTCCGGCACGTCGGCCTGCAGCGCGTCCTGGTCGGCCGGGCGCTCGATCGGCCGGTCGTACACCGGGCCCTCGTGCGCCACCGTGCGCGGCGGCACGTCCAGCACGACCTCGTCGTGCCAGGTGATCACCAGCCGGTCGCCCTCGGTGACCTCGCCGATCTCGGTCGCGATGACGTCCCACTTCGCGCAGACCGCCATGAACGCGTCCAGGTCCTCGGGCCGCACGACCGCGCACATGCGCTCCTGCGACTCGCTGGACAGGATCTCCGCCGGCGTCATGCCCGCGGCGCGCAGCGGCACCCGGTCCAGGTGCACGCGCATGCCGCCGTCACCGGCGCTGGCCAGCTCCGACGTCGCGCACGCCAGGCCCGCGCCGCCGAGGTCCTGGATGCCGACGACGATGCGCTCGGCGAACAGCTCCAGGCAGCACTCGATCAGCACCTTCTCGGTGAACGGGTCGCCGACCTGCACGCTGGGCAGCTTCTTGCGCTTGCCCGCCGTGTCGTCGAACGTCTCGCTCGCCAGCACGGACACGCCGCCGATGCCGTCCAGGCCCGTGCGGGCGCCGAACAGGATGACCTTGTTCCCGGTGCCGGAGGCGTGCGCCAGGTGCAGGTCCTCGACCCGCATCGCGCCCACGCACAGGGCGTTGACCAGCGGGTTGCCCGCGTAGGTCGCGTCGAACACGACCTCGCCGCCGATGTTGGGCAGGCCGAGGCAGTTGCCGTAGCCGCCGACGCCGGCCACGATGCCCGGCAGCACGCGGCGGGTGTCCGGCGCGTCGGCCGGGCCGAACCGCAGCGGGTCCATCACGGCCAGCGGACGCGCGCCCATCGCGAGGATGTCGCGCACGATGCCGCCCACGCCCGTCGCCGCGCCCTGGTACGGCTCGACGTAGGACGGGTGGTTGTGGCTCTCGGCCTTGAACGTGATCGCCCAGCCGTCGCCGATGTCGACCACGCCCGCGTTCTCGCCGATGCCCGCGAGCATCTTCGAGCGCATCTCGTCGGTGGTCGTCTCGGAGAAGTACTTCAGGTGCACCTTGGACGACTTGTAGGAGCAGTGCTCGCTCCACATCACCGAGTACATGGCCAGCTCGGCGTCCGTGGGGCGGCGGCCCAGGATGTCCTTGATGCGGGCGTACTCGTCGTCCTTCAGGCCCAGCTCCTTGTAGGGCTGCTCCTGGTCGGGCGTGCTCTCCGCGTGCTTGACGGTGTCGACGGTCATCAGGCCTTCACCACCGAGTCGACGAGGGACAGGAACATGCCGAGGCCGTCGTCGGTCGGCCCGGTGAGCGCGTCGATCGCGTGCTCCGGGTGCGGCATCAGGCCGACGACCCGGCCGTTGGCGCTGGTGATGCCCGCGATGTCGTTGCGCGAGCCGTTCGGGTTCTCGCCGACGTAGCGGAACACCACCCGGCCCTCGCCCTCCAGCTCGTCCAGCGTGGACCGGTCGGCCTGGTAGCCGCCCTCGCCGGACTTGAGCGGGACGAGGATCTCCGCGCCCTGGTCGTACCGGCCCGTCCAGGCGGTGGAGTTGTTCTCCACCTTCAGCCACTGGTCGCGGCACACGAAGTGCAGCTTGTGGTTGCGGATGAGCGCGCCGGGCAGCAGGTGCGCCTCGCAGAGGATCTGGAAGCCGTTGCAGATGCCCAGGACCGGCATGCCCTTCTTCGCCGCGTCCACGACTTCCTGCATGACCGGGGCGAACCGGGCGATCGCGCCGCAGCGCAGGTAGTCGCCGTAGGAGAACCCACCGGGCACGATGACCGCGTCCACGTCCTTCAGGTCGTGGTCGGCGTGCCAGAGCTTGACCGCCTCCCCGCCCGCATACCGGACCGCGCGCTCGGCGTCGACGTCGTCCAGCGTGCCGGGGAACGTGATGACCCCGACCCTCATGCCTCGACCCGCCTCACGACCCAGTCCTCGATCACGGGGTTGGCGAGGAAGGTCTCGGCGATCTTGGCGAGCGTGGCGTCGTCGACGTCGTCGGCGACCTCCAGCTCGAAGTGCTTGCCCTGGCGGACACTGGTGATTCCGTCGAACCCGAGACGGGGCAGCGCGTTGGCCACCGCCTGTCCTTGCGGGTCGAGGATTTCGGGCTTCGGCATGACGTCGACGACGACTCGGGCCACGACAGGCTGCTCCAAGCTAGGAGGGCTGGCGGTACTCGCGGAGCCTACCTGACCTGTGTGTTCATCAACTTCGCACGTGGTGGGCAGCACACGTTCACCTCGAATCACCCGATCGTGATGCGGCGTTTCAGGGCCGGTTCCTGCTAACCTGATCGCAGCTTCGGCCCGTAAGCCGAGGAAGTGAGCGCGGTCCCCCTCCGGACGGTGGGCGGCCGCGCTTCGCGCTATCTAGGGCCAGTCGAGCCGGATCACCGAACCGATCACCGGTGCGACACGCCGAGCCCAATCACCACCGGCACCCTGGCACCAAGCGGCGATGTCCGCCAGCCAGAGCAGCGGTTCCTCCACGCTGGTGAGGTGCTCGTACACGAGTCCCGTTTCGCGAGCCCGCTTGCCCAGCGCGATGCGGATGGTCAGCTCGTCGTGGGCATTCCGCTCTTCACGACTGTCCAACACCAATCGCCTGCCCTCGAGGTCGAGCAGGTCGTTCGTCAGTCTCGCCAGGCACTCTTGCCGAGCGCGTTCCTCGCCTCGGCGGCAGCTTGCCCGGTAGATGTCGACCCGGACGCCCGACTCGGCGATCCTCGACAGCAGCAGTTTGCGCCGCGCCTGTTTCTCCTTGCAGAAGTGCAGTTCCCTCTGGCCCGGGAACAGCAGGCTGCGAAGCCCTGACCTCAAGCGCCTGAGATCTCCGGGCCGCACTATGGCCGCTGCCAGGTAGTACGTGTCGTTTCGCCGGGACTCGTCCACGAATGCGTGCACACTCACGGTGGTGGATCGGCACCGGATCGACACGACTGGAGCGAGTCCGCCCGAACGTGCGTTCGGCGGGAGCCCTGGTACCACCGGCCAAGTCGGGCGTTCGCTGTGGGCGGACGTGGTGGCGGGCGGGCGGGTGGCACCGCAGGGTGGGGATCATGCGCATCCTGGTGCTCGGTGGGACGGTGTTCCTCAGCAAGGCGACGGCCGCCGAAGCGGTGCGGCGGGGGCACGAGGTGGTCTGCGCGGCACGCGGGGAGTCCGGCCGGGTGCCCGACGGCGCGGTGCTCGTGCCGGTGGACCGGGACGTCGACCTGGGGCCGCTGGAGGGCGCGCACTTCGACGCCGTGGTGGACGTGGCCAAGATGTCGGTCACCTGGGTCCGCCGGGCGTTGAGATCGGTGACCGCCGAGCACTGGACGTTCGTCTCCAGCTGCTCCGTCTACGCCGACCACTCCGTCCCCGGCACCACGGCCACCCTGGACCCGCTGGAGGACGACCCCGACGCGCCGATGTCGTCCGACCGCTACGGCGCGATCAAGGTGGCCGGTGAGCACGCCGTCCGCGACGCCGTCGGCGACCGCGCCTTCATCGTCCGCGCCGGCCTCATCACCGGCCCCGGCGACCCGAGCGACCGGTTCGGGTACTGGCCGGGCCGGCTGTCCCGGGGCGGCCGGGTCGCCGTTCCCGACGCGCCCGACCAGGCGGCGCAGCACGTCGACGTGCGCGACCTCGCCGCCTGGATCGTGGACGCCGCCGAGCAGCGCACCACCGGCACCTACGACGCGATCGGGCCGGCCAACCCGTTGTCGCTGGTCCTGGGCGAGATCGCGGGCGCCGTGGCGCCGCCGGGCACCGTGCTGGTCCGCATACCCCAGCCCGTCCTCCAGCGGCACGAGGTCGAGCCGTGGGTGGGGCCGCGGTCCCTGCCGCTGTGGTTGCCGCCGACGCACCGGGCGATGATGTTCCGCGACGCGGGCCCCGCGCTGGCCGCCGGGCTGCGCGTCCGACCCACGGCCGAGACGGCGGTGGACGCGTTGGCGTACGAACGGGCCCTCGGCCCCGACCGCGCCCGACGCGCCGGCCTGCCGCCGGAGGTGGAGGACGCGCTGCTGCACGACGTCGGCTGAGCGAGACGCGGGCCGGGTGACCGGAGTAGGACTCCCCTCGGGGAACGGAGAAGGAGCGCTCATGCTGATCGCCCACTTCGGGCACTCGTGCCTGCTGGTCGACACCGGCGCCGCCCGGCTGCTGTTCGACCCCGGCGCGTTCTCGTCGGGCTTCGAGGAGGTCGACGGCCTCGACGCGATCCTGATCACGCACGAGCACCGCGACCACGTCGACCCCGGCAAGCTGGCGGCCGTCCGCGCGGCCAACCCCGGCGCGCGCCTGATCGCACCGTTCGACCTCGACGGCGCCGAGATCGTCGAGCCGGGTGCCGCCCTGGAGTTCAACGGCACCGTCGTCGACGTCCTCGACGCGCCGCACGAGGTCATCCACGACCGGATCGAACTGCCGGTGAACGTCGGCTACCTGGTCGACCACGGCGCGTTCTACCACCCCGGCGACTCGCTGACCGTGCCGGAGCAGCGCGTCGACGTCCTCGGCCTGCCCACCGCCGCGCCCTGGATGAAGGTCTCCGACGCGGCGCACTTCCTGGCCGAGGTCGGCCCGCGCAAGGCGGTGCCGATCCACGAGGCGATCCTGTCGCAGACCGAGATCTTCTACCGCGTCCTGGTCGGCACCGCGCCCGAGGGCGTCGAGGTCGTCGTGCTGCCCCGGGGCGAGGCGGTCGAGCTGTAGGTCGTGGGCGACGCGCCGTGGTACAGCGCCAGGTCGACAGCCTCCAGCAGCACCTCGCGCGGCCCGAGCCGGTCCAGGTCCGCCGCGTCCACGCCGATCCGCACGAGCCCGCCGCGCCGAGCCGCCCGGCCGACGCCGAGCAGGTAGCTCCAGTGCTCGCCGACCATCCGCACCCGGCCCGGCCGCACGTCGCCGGTGCGCAGGTCGCGCACGCCCGCCATGTCGGCGCACACCGCGAACCGGTGCCGGCGCAGCGCGACCACCGTGCCCGGTGACGCCAGCCATCCCGGCGGCGCGAACAGGTCCGTGGCCAGCCCCAACCGGGCCACCGCGGCACGCGCGGCGACCAGCCGGAGGCCCGCTTCGTGCGCGGGCAGCGCGGAGAACTCGGCACGGCGGCGCAGCGACACGGCCCGGCGCGCCGGGTCCGGCTGGTGGTCGAAACCGTGCAGCACCAGGGCGTCACCGGCGGCGACCCGACCCAGCACCCAGTCCAACGCCGCGCCGGGCACGGCCTTGCGCGGCGCGAAGAGCAGCGACAACGGCACCCGACGCCGGTCGAGCTCGGCGGCGAGGTCGGCGCACCGGGCGAGCGTGCTCGGCCCGATGCCGGACAGCGAGACCACGAGTTCGGCGACCATGCCACCCAGTGCGCCGCACCTGCGTGTCGCCCGCTCTAAGACCAGGTGACGGCCGGGTGCGGAGCCGGCGAACTATTGCGCGCCGGTCTCCTCGGGGCTGGGCCAGTCCGCGAACGAACGGCCGGTGATCCGCTCGTACGCCTCCACGTACCGCGAGCGGGTGGCGGCCACGACGTCGTCGGGCAGCGGTGGCGGCGGGGTGTCGGACGCCCGGTCCCAGCCGGAGGCGGGCGAGGTCAGCCAGTCGCGCACGTACTGCTTGTCGAACGACGGCTGCACGCGCCCCGGCTCGTACCCCTCCAGCGGCCAGTACCGCGACGAGTCCGGCGTCAGCACCTCGTCGCCGAGCACCAGCGCGCCGGACCGGTCCAGCCCGAACTCGAACTTGGTGTCCGCCAGGATCACGCCGCGCGACCGGGCGTACTCGCGGGCCGCGCCGTAGACCTCCAGCGTCACGTCACGCAGCCGGGCCGCCGTCGAGGCGCCCACCTCCGCCTCGACGTGCTCGAACGACACGTTCTCGTCGTGCGCGCCCAGCTCGGCCTTGGTCGCCGGCGTGAAGATCGGCGGCGTCAGCTCCGAGGCCTCCACCAGCCCGGACGGCAGCTCGACGCCGCACACCGACCCGGTCTGCCGGTACTCGGCCATGCCCGACCCGGTCAGGTAGCCGCGCGCCACGCACTCCACCTGCACCATCTCCAGCCGCCGCACCAGCAGCGCCCGGCCGCGCACCTCGGCGGGGATGCGCGGGTCGTCCCACGCCACCAGGTGGTTGGGCGCCAAGTCCGCGAACTTCTCGAACCAGAACACGCTCATCGCGGTGAGCACCCGTCCCTTGTCCGGGATCGGAGTGGTCAGCACGTGGTCGTAGGCGGAGATCCGGTCGGAGGCCACGAACAGCAGCAGGTCCTCGTCCACCTCGTGGACCTGGCGGACCTTGCCTGCGGCGACCTGCCGGTAGTCAGCGAGCTTGGGCACCGCCGAAGCGTACTTGTGCCGGCTCCTGGGACGCCCTTCCCACCTGCGGCAAGATTCATCCCATGCGTGCACCCGGACTGATACTCGCCGTGACCGCCGCCCTCGCGGTCGCCTGCGCCCCCGCGGACGAGACCACGACGCCGACCAACCAGGTGGACGGCGTGGCCTGCACGAAGGACAAGCTGCCGACCCTCACCCCGGGCAAGATCACCTTCGGCACGGACCAGCCCGCGTACGAGCCGTGGTTCGTGGACGACGACCCGACCAACGGCAAGGGCTTCGAGTCCGCGATCGCCTACGCGCTGGCCGAGGAGCTGGGTTACGCGAAGACCGACGTGGTGTGGACGCGGGTGCCGTTCAACGCGGCCATCCAGCCGGGCCGCAAGACCTACGACATGGACCTGAACGAGTTCTCCATCACCGAGGAGCGCAAGCAGGCCGTCGACTTCTCCGCGCCGTACTACGACGTGGACCAGGCCGTGATCACGCTGAACTCCTCCAAGGCCGCGTCGGTGAAGACGCTGGCGGAGCTCAAGCGTGTCAAGATCGGCGCGCAGGTCGGCACGACCAGCTTCGACGCCGCCCAGCGGCTGCAGCCCGAGGAGGACGTCGCGGTCTACAACACCAACGACGACGCGAAGGCCGCGTTGCGGGCCGGGCAGATCGACGCGCTGGTGGTGGACCTGCCGACCGCGTTCTACATCACCTCGGCCGAGCTGGACGACGGCCTGATCGTCGGTCAGATCCCGGCGGGCGACGGCAAGCCCGAGCAGTTCGGCATCGTGCTGGACAAGGGCAGCCCGCTCACCGCGTGCGTCTCGACCGCGGTGCAGAACCTGCGCGCCGACGGCACGCTGACCAGGATCGAGCAGGAGTGGCTGTCGTCCGCGGGCACGGCACCCGAGCTGAAGTGACGAGCGAGCGGCAACGGGAGCGCTTGGCCTACAAGCGCTCCCGTGCGCGGCGGTCGACCCTGGTCGCCCTGCTGTCGACCACCGTGTTCGCCGTCGCGGTCGGGGTCACCGTCGCGGGCGCGCCGGGTTGGCCGCGCGTGCGGCAGTCGTTCTTCGACGTCGAGATCGCGTGGCGGTCGCTGCCCGCGATCCTCGAAGGGCTCTGGCTGAACCTGCGCGTGCTGGCGGTCTGCGGCGTGCTGATCCTGGTGCTGGCGCTGGTCGTGGCGACGCTGCGCACGCTGCCCGGCCCGGTGTGGTTCCCGCTGCGCGCGCTGGCCACGGTGTACGTGGACCTGTTCCGCGGCCTGCCGCTGATCATCCTGCTGTACCTGGTCGGGTTCGGCCTGCCCGCGTTGCGGCTGACCGGCGTGCCGAACGACTTCGTCGTGCTCGGCGGCGCGGCGCTCGTGCTCGCGTACACCGCGTACGTGGCCGAGGTGTTCCGCGCCGGCATCGAGTCGGTGCACCCGTCGCAGGTCGCGGCGGCCCGGTCGCTCGGCCTCGGTCCGCGCCAGACGTTGCGGCTGGTCGTGCTGCCGCAGGCCGTGCGGCGGGTCATGCCCGCGCTGCTCAACGACTTCGTGGCGCTGCAGAAGGACTGCGGGCTGATCTCCGTGCTCGGCGCGGTGGACGCGGTGCGCGCGGCGCAGATCGAGCACGCCCGGGCGTTCAACTTCACCCCGTACGTGGTGGCGGGGTTGCTGTTCGTGCTGCTCGCGGCGCCCACGGCGCGGTTCGCCGACGCCATGGGCCGCCGGCTGGAACGCCGTCAGGGGGGACGATGACCGATCCGGTGCTCAGCGTGCGCGGTGTCGTCAAGCGCTACGGCGACCGCACCGTGCTGGACGGGATCAGCCTCGACGTGCACGAGCACGAGGTCGTGACCGTGATCGGGTCGTCGGGGTCGGGCAAGTCGACCCTGCTGCGGTGCGTGAACCTGCTGGAGGAGCTGGACGACGGCCAGGTGCTGCTCGACGGCGTGGACGTGTCCGACCCCAGGGTGGACGCCGACGTGGCCCGGCGGGGCATGGGCATCGTGTTCCAGGCGTTCAACCTGTTCCCGCACATGAGCGTGCTGGACAACGTCACGCTCGCGCCGCGCGTGGTGCACGGCGTGCCGCGCGAGGAGGCGGAGCGCAACGCCCTCGACCTGCTCGACCGGGTCGGCCTCGCGGACCGCGCGCGCAGCTACCCGGAGCGGCTGTCCGGCGGGCAGCAGCAGCGGGTGGCGATCGCGCGTTCGTTGGCCTACTCGCCGCGGTTGCTGCTGCTGGACGAGATCACCAGCGCGTTGGACCCCGAACTCGTCGGCGAGGTGTTGTCGCTGGTCAGAGAACTGGCGGCGGGTGGGCGGACGATCCTGATGGCCACCCACGAGATGGGTTTCGCCCGGCAGGTCGCCGACCGCGTGGTGTTCCTCGACGGCGGCAGGCTGGTCGAGTCCGGACCGCCCGGCCAGGTGCTCGGCGAGCCGGTGCACCCGCGCACCCGGCAGTTCCTCCGGCGGATCATCGAGGCGGGCCGGCTCTAGGCCGCTCGGGAGACTCCACTTGGGGTATCGGACGAGTGACCCCTACTCTGCTTGGCGTGGTCCATCCGAAGGCATTTGTGGCGCCCGTCGCGGCGAGCGGCGGTCTGCTCCTGCTGCTTCTCACGGGCGCCTGCGCGAAGCCGTCGGCGAGCCCGGAGCCGGTGCTGCTCCCGACGGCGTCCAGCTCGGCTCCGGTGACCTCGATCCCGGCGGTCGCGAACATCTCCGTGCGCCCGGCGGCCACCACCACAACGCCGCCGCCGCCGCCACCACCTCCGACGGTCGCCGCGACGACCGCACCGCCGCCACCGGTGCAGGTCCAGCCGCCGGCCAGGCCGACGGCCGAGCCGACGACGACCCCGCCCCGCTTCGACCAGGTGGCCCTGGAGGGCTTCCCGTGCGACGAGGAGGGCGCGACGGCGGTCGACCCGGCGGGCCGTGCGCTGGTCTGCGAACCGAACCGCCGGGGACGCCTCGTCTGGGATCGCGTTTGATTGCCGCTGCTCCGCAGACGGCGGCGAGGTCGCCGGGAAGTCGACCGTTCGCGCCCTGATTCCCGACGATCGAAAAGCGTGATCGCCGGGAATGAGGACGCGAACGACCGACGCGACCTCGCAGGAGGGGACGGGTCGGGTCAGGGCCGGTGGGGTGGTGAGGGCCGGTGGGGGTGGTTAGGGCTGGTGGGGGGTGAGGGCTAGAGGATGGGCTCGGGGACGTAGCCGGCTGCGGCCGGGTACTCCGCCAGCACGTCCTCGACCTGCCGGACCACGTCCGCGACCTGGTGCTCCGCCACGCCGGTGAACGACAGGCGGTCGGCCAGCAGGCCGTCCAGGGCGGCGCGGTCCAGCGGCAGGCGCTCGTCGGCGGCGAGCCGGTCCAGCAGGTCGTTCTCGGCCAGGCCCTGCTCGCGCATGGCAAGCGCCACCGCGACGGCGTGCTCCTTGATGGCCTCGTGCGCCGTCTCCCGGCCCACGCCCGCCCGCACCGCCGCCATCAGCACCTTGGTGGTCGCCAGGAACGGCAGGTAGCGGTCCAGTTCGCGCGCCACGACCGCCGGGTACGCGCCGAACTCGTCCAGCACCGTGATGAACGTCTCCAGCAGCCCGTCGAAGGCGAAGAACGCGTCCGGCAGCGCGACCCGGCGCACCACCGAGCACGACACGTCGCCCTCGTTCCACTGGTCGCCCGACAGCTCGCCGACCATCGACAGGTAGCCGCGCAGGATGACCGCGAAGCCGTTGACCCGCTCGCACGACCGGGTGTTCATCTTGTGCGGCATCGCGCTGGAGCCGACCTGGCCGGCCTTGAAGCCCTCGGTGACCAGCTCGTGGCCCGCCATCAGCCGGATCGTCTTGGCCAGCGACGACGGTCCCGCGGCCAGCTGCACGAGGGTCGAGACGACGTCGAAGTCCAGCGACCGCGGGTAGACCTGGCCGACGCTGGTCAGCACGGTGGTGAAGCCGAGGTGGCCCGCGACGCCCCGCTCCAGCTCGACCAGCTTGTCCCGGTCGCCGTCGAGCAGGTCGAGCATGTCCTGGGCGGTGCCGACCGGGCCCTTGACGCCGCGCAGCGGGTAGCGGGCGATCAGCTCGTCCAGCCGGCGGAACGCGGCCAGCAGCTCGTCCGCCGCGGTGGCGAAGCGCTTGCCGAGCGTGGTGGCCTGCGCGGCGACGTTGTGCGAGCGGCCGGCCATCACCAGGTCGGTGTGCTCGGCGGCACGGCGGGCGAGGCGCGCCAGGACGGCCGCCGTCTTGCCGCGCACGTGCTCCAGCGACCGCAGCACCTGCAGCTGCTCGACGTTCTCGGTGAGGTCGCGCGAGGTCATGCCCTTGTGCACGTGCTCGTGCCCGGCCAGCGCGTTGAACTCCTCGATGCGCGCCTTCACGTCGTGCCGGGTGACGCGCTCGCGCTCGGCGATGGACGCCAGGTCGACCTGCTCGACCACCCGCTCGTAGTCGGCGACGGCCTCGGCCGGCACCTCGATGCCGAGCTCTGCCTGCGCCTTCAGCACGGCGAGCCACAGCCGCCGCTCCAGCACGACCTTGTGCTCGGCGGACCACAGCGTGGCCAGCTCGGTGGAGGCGTAGCGACCGGCGAGGACATTGGCGATGCGGGGCTTGACCGTCACGTGACCAGCTTATTTCGCCCGGACGGGCGACCGGACGCCGGGGAGCGTCAGGACACGCCCAGCTTCGGGTCGGTGGCCAGCGACGCCAGCTGGTCGTAGGTCAGCAAGACCTTCTCCCGCCCGGCGACGTCCACCGGCGGCTGGTAGCCGAAACCCCTGACCTCCACCACCGAGCCGTCGAGGCGGAAGTGCGCCACGGCGTGCATGACGCCCTCCGGGTCCGGCAGGGCGGTCGTGCGCCAGGACGACATCACGGAGCTGCCGTCGCGCTGGCGGATCGGCCCCTCGCACCCGGCCTCGGCGCAGAACTCGTCCTGGGTCATCCCCGACCCGGGCGGGGCGACCCTCACCACCACCCTGCTGGTCCCCACATTGTCGACGAAGGTCAACCACGCGTAGACGTGCCTCGACGGGGAGTCGGTGGTCGCGGCGGCGTCGGCGGCCACCACCTTGACCTCCGGCGCGACCTCGGTGAACCTCTTGCGCAGGTACTCGAAGAGCTCGCTGTCGCCGCCCGTGAGGGGCTTGGTCGCGGCCGTGGTCGGCGGCTCGACCCCGGTCGGCTCCACGGTCGTGACCGGCGGTGGTGTGGTGGCCGGGACCTCGCTCGCCGACCCGGACGCGGTGGTGGTCAGCACCGCACCGCTCGCCGCGTCGACGCCCCGCCGCTGGTCGAGGACGCCGGGCAGGGCCAGCACGGTGCCGGTGAGGGCGAGCGTGGCCACCGCCACGGCCACCAGCGCGCGACGCCGCCTGCGCACGTGCTGGGCGCGTCGGATCAGCTCGTCGGCGTCGAACTCCAGCGGCGGCTCGTCACCGACCGCGGCCCGCAACCCCTCCCGCAGGTCTGCCTCGCTCATGACGCCACCACCGCCCCTCGCTCCAGTTCCTCCACCGCCACGCGCAGCGCCACGAGCCCGCGTGCCGTCTGGCTCTTGACCGTGCCCTCGGTGCACCCCATGGCCACCGCGACCTCGTTCACCGACAGGTCCTCGAAGTACCGCAGCACCAGCACGGCCCGCTGGCGCGGCGGCACCCGCAGCAACGCCGCGTGCACCAGGTCGCGCGCCCACAGCCGCTCGCCCGTCCGGTCCGGGTCCGCCGCCGCGTCGGCGACATCGGGCACTTCGCCGTCGCGCTGCTCGGCCCGCCGCCACGGTCTGCGCTTCTCGTCCAGCCAGGTGCGCAGCAGCACCTTGCGGGCGTACCCCGACGCGTTGTCGCGCCACTCGATCCGGTGCCACGCCTGGTACAGCTTGAGCAGGCTGGCCTGCATCAGGTCCTCGGCCGTGTGCCAGTCGCCGCAGAACAGGTACGCCGTGCGCCGCAACGAAGCGGCGTGGCTCACCGCGAACTCACGGAAGCCCTGCTCTTCGGCCTTGCGCATGCGATCCGGTCCCCTTCCGCCCCCGCCCCCTTGCACGCGTGGGGCGTCAGCGGGGTTGCATCGCCTTGCCGAGCATCCGCCGGGCGGCCGCCCTGGGGTCCGGGCTGATCTCGATGAGCGCGTTCACCACGGCGCCGTCGACCAGCGCGATCAGCTCTTCGACGCGTTCCCGGCTGACCGGCTGACCGGCGCGGGCGAAGATGTCGAACAGCAGGGAGTGCAGCTCGCCGGACATCCTGCGCATCAACGGCCGCAGGTAGGGCCGCCTGCCCGTGGCGACGAGGCGTTCGTAGCGCAGCAGGACGGCTTCGGCGTCGCGGTCGCCGGACGGCCCGAGCAGCAGGTCGAGCACGAGCTCGACGAACGCGTCGCCGCCGCACTCGCGCGGGTCCAGCTCGTCCAGCCTGGCCTTGCCGTAGGCCAGCTCGGCGTTGCCCTGGAACTCCAGGGCCGCGGTCACCAGGTCGTCGAGCGAGTCGAAGTAGTACGTGGTGGAGGCCAGCGGCAGGCCCGCGCGCTCGGCGACGGCGCGGTGCCGGATCGCGTCGAAGCCGCCGTCGACCAGGAGGCCGGCGGCGGCTTCGACCAGCGCCTGGCGCCGGCGTTCGCCCTTCGGCGTTGCGGCTGTCATTGCAGGAAAGGTACTAGTGCCCGCCGCCGGCCAGGTTGAGACCGATGACGCCGCTGACGATGAGGCCGATGGAGACGAGCTTGACCGTGCTGACGCCGTCGCCGAGCCAGATCATGCCGATCACGGCGGTGAGCGCCGCGCCGATCCCGGTCCACACCGCGTACGCCGGTCCGGCGGGCAGCTGCTTCATGGCCCACGCCAGGCCGGCGAAGCTGACCAGCGCGAACACCGCGAACACCACCGTCCACCACAGCCTGCTGAAGCCGTCGGACAGCTTCAGCGCGACCGCCCAGCCGGCCTCGAAGAAGCCGGACACGATGAGCACGGCCCACGCCATGACGACCACCTCCCAAATCTGGCACTAACGTACCAGATTTGTGGTACGCCAGTACTACAATGGTCGGTGATCCTGATCTCCGCGACCTCAGAACCGGGCGGCGAGCCGTTCGGCGAGCTTCGCCAGGTCGTCCGTCAGCGGACCCTCCGATGAACCCTGCTCCGGCCGGCTCAGCACGAACAGCCGCCGGCCGTCGGACGTCTCGGCGCTCGCGTACGCCCGCGAGTCGGCCGCCACCTGTTCGTAAGTGCCCGACGGCGCGAGCACCACGGACACCGTGCCGTGGACGTCGCCGTCGCGCACGAGGAAGCTCGCGCCCCGGGCGTCGGTCGGGCAGTCCGCCACGGCGGGCGCGGCCTGGTCGGCGTTGGCGACCGAGAGCTCGTCGGCGAGGGCGACGGCGAGCTCCCGGTCCACCTCAACGCACCCGCGTTGGGCGCTGCCGGTCGCGGTGCGACCGGCGCTCCCCCATGGCTCGTCCCCCTGCGTAGACGGGTCATCGGGGATGCTCTCGGGCGGGTTTCCACCGCTGCGCCCCGGTGGCGTGTCCTTCGACAGCACCTCCGGCTCGCCCGCGCTGAAAGGAGTGACGTTAGGGGACGAAGCCCGGTCAGCGGAACCCGCGGCGGACGTATCGCCGCTCGTGGTGCCCAGAAGGTTCGCGGAGACGGCCAGTCCGCCGAGCACGAGCACCAGCGCCATGGCGGAACCGACCGCGAGGGCCGACCTGCGCCGCGCCGTCGCCCGCGCCGAGGCGGACCGGACGGCACCCACGTCGAAGGACGCGGGCGGCACGTCCCGGGCCGCGTCGCGGAACAGCTCGCCGAGCTTCTGCTCGTCCACCTACCTCCTCCTCCCGCTCACGACGCCGGCCGCAAGTCGTCGATCGTGTCGCCCAACGCGTCGCGGAGGGCTTCCAGTCCCCTCGAGGTCTGGCTCTTCACCGTGCCTTCGGAACACCCGAGCGCCTCGGCCGTCGCCGCGACGTCCAGGCCCTCCAGGAACCTCAGCACGAGCACCGCCCGCTGCCTCGGCGGCACCCGCCGCAAGCCCGCGACCAGCGCCTCGCGCGTCGCCACCGAGTCGGCCACCTCGCCGTCGCCCGAGGGCCGCTCCGGGACCTCGTCCACGAAGCGCTCCCGCCGCCACGGCCGGCGCGACTCGTCGATCACCGCGCGCACCAGGCTCCGGCGGACGTAGGCGTCCAGGGCCTGCTTGTCCCGGACCTTGCGCCACCTGCGGTGCAACGCGACGAACGCGGTCTGCGCGAAGTCGTCCGCCCGGTGCCAGTCACCACAGAGCAGGAACGCCGTTCGGCGCACGGCCTCCCGGCGAGCCACGAAGTACTCCGCGAACTCCTGCTCGTCGCGCTGATCCACGCGGACTCTCTCCGCTCGTCGTGCTTGCACTTACCGGACGGAACCGACGGCGCCAACGGTTGCACGCCGGTTCACCGAGACTTGCGTCACCCCCATCGTGGTATGGCCGACACGATCGGGTCAGGGCTTGCCCGGTGTGATGTGATCCATTCGTGACCCAGCTCTCGCCGCTCGACTTCCGCTCCGACACCGTGACCCAGCCGGACGAGGCCATGAGACTGGCGATGTCCGCCGCCGACGTGGCCGACGACGTGCTCGACCACGACCCGACCATGCGCCAGCTCGAGGAACGGGTCGCGGAGCTGCTGGGCGTCGAGGCGGCGCTGTGGGTGCCGTCGGGGTCGATGGGCAACCTGATCGCGCTGACCATCCACCTGCGGCCCGGCGACCGGTTCCTCGCGCCGCGCGGCGCGCACGTGCTCGACAGCGAGCTCGGCACGGCCGCGTGGATCGCGGGCGGGATGCCGCACCCGTTGGAGTGCGACGCGGGACCCGGTCAGGCGTCACCCGAGGCGGTGCGTGCGGCGGCGGGGACGTCCGGGCCGTACTACACGCTGCGCACGACGCTGTTGTGCCTGGAGAACACGCACAACGCCGCCGGCGGGGCCGTGACGCAGCCCGACGAGCACGCGTTGCTGGTGTCCGCGGCGCGGGAGACCGGGCTGCGCGTGCACCTCGACGGCGCGCGGCTGTGGAACGCGGCCGTGGCGCTGGGGCTGCCGCCCGCCGCGTTGACGGTCGGGGTGGACACGGTGCAGGTGTGCCTGTCGAAGGGGCTCGGCGCGCCGGTCGGGTCGGTCGTGGCCGGGTCGTCGTCGTTCGTCGTGGAGGCGCGGCGGGTGCGCAAGATGCTCGGCGGCGGCGTGCGGCAGGGTGGCGTGCTGGCCGCCGCGGGGCTGGTGGGGCTGGGGCGCATCGACGACCTCGCGCACGACCACGCGAACGCCCGCGCGTTGGCCCGGGGCCTGACCGAGCTCGGGTGGCAGGTGGACGAGCCGGAGACCAACATCGTCCTGGCGGGCGTGCCGGACCTGGAGGTGACGTTGACCGGGTTGCGGCACCTGGGCGTGTTCGCCGGGCCGATGGCGGGCAAGGTGCGGTTCGTGCTGCACCGCGACGTGAACGCGGACGACGTGGCCGAGGCGTTGCGCCGGATCGGGTCGGCGAGCTGACGTGCGCTGGGTGGTGTTCGACTACGGCGAGGTGATCAGCGAGCCGACCCGGGAGCTGCCCGCGCTGGCCGCGCTGCTCGGGGTGCCGGTCGCGGACTTCTCGCGCGGGTACTGGACCGCGCGGGACGCCTACGACGCCGGTCAGCCAGACCTGGAGTACTGGCGCGCGGTCGGGGCCGCGGTGGACGTGCCGGTGGACGAGGAGCTGGCCGGGCGGCTCACCGAGGTGGACGTGCGCGGGTGGTTGCGGCCCGCGCCCGGCGCGGTGGAGCTGGTGGCCGAGCTGGCGTCGGCGGGCGTGCCGCTGGCGCTGCTGTCGAACGCGCCCGTGTCGTTCGCGCGGACCGCCGAGCGGGAGCCGTGGACCAGGCACTTCCGGCACCTGGTGTTCTCCGGCGACCTCGGCGTGGCCAAGCCGGACCCGCGGATCTTCGCCGCGTTGGCGGAGCGGATCGGGGCGCGGCCGGCGGACTGCGTGTTCTTCGACGACCGGCAGGTGAACGTGGACGGCGCGGTCGCGGCCGGGCTCCAGGGCGTGCTGTGGCGGGGACCGGCGCACGCGCGGCAGGTGCTCGGGTCCTAGCCCGGCGCCCGATCGGCTCAACGGCCGCTGTCGGCCCTCGCCGCGCGCAGCTCCTCGCGCAGTTCGGCCAGCTCCGCCCGGACCAGGCGGAGTTCGGCCGCGGTCGCCTGCTCGGCCTCGGTCACCGAGTCCTCGACCCCGCTGAGCCGTTCGACCAGCCAGGACGCGATCGTGCCGGTGATGACACCCAGCAGGGCGATGCCGCCGATCATCAGCAGTGCCGCGACCAGGCGACCCTCCCAGGTGACGGGGTAGCGGTCGCCGTAACCGACGGTGGAGATCGTGGTGAGCGTCCACCACGCGGCGTCGCCGAACGTGGTGATGGAGGCGTCCGCGTGGTCGCGTTCCGCGTCCAGCACGGCCAGCGAGGCGCACAGGCCGACCAGGAAGGTGACGCCCGCGGCGTAGACGCCGACGCGTTGCCGGAACCTGCCCGCGAACCGCTTGTTGAGCACCTTGAGGACGCTGATCAGCCGCAGCACCCGCAGCTGGCGGACCATCGGCAGCAGGACCGCGAGCAGGTCGAACAGGTGGGTGACGAAGAACCTGCGCTTGTCGACGGCGAGCGTGAGGCGCACGGCGTAGTCCACCGCGAAGACCAGCCAGATCAGCCAGAGGGCGACCTCGAGCACCGGGTGCAGGCCGGGGGTCGAGCGGCCGTCGAGGACCTGCCAGGCGTAGACCACCACGAAGAGGAGCGCCAGGCCCGTCAGCGGCCATTCGGCGCGGCGCTCCCAGCGGGCGAGGCGTCGTTCATCGGTCTCGAACACCGCCCCATGGTGCGGGTCGGCTCCGCGTATTTCCAGCTCGGGGGGTCGAACGGGCAGGGTCAGGGCCCCTTGATGCCCTTCGGGCGCTTGTTGCTCTTGATGGCGCCGTACGCGGCGGTGCCCAGGAAGAGCACGCCACCGATCACCGCGAGCCAGAAGACGCCCTCGATCACGGCGCCGAGCACGGTGATCACGAGCCAGGCCGCGAGCAGCCACAGGATTATCCGGACCATGTCATCCGAACGACTGAACCACTGGATCAGTTCCCCACCCCGGCCCCGATCCGGAGTACAACTGTCGTCATGATGACGACAACCAAGCACCCATCCGCCGCAACGCCTCCTCGATGTCGGGGGCAGCCCCGGCGAAGGACATCCGGATGAACTCGTGCCCGTGGACGGGGTCGAAGTCGACGCCCGGCACGATCGCGACCCCCGTGTCGTCCAGGAGGCGGCGGCAGAAGTCCATCGAGTCGTCGGTGAGGTGCGAGACGTCGGCGTAGGCGTAGAAGGCGCCATCGGCCGGGGCCACCTTGTCGATGCCGAGGTCGGCCAGGCCCTTGAGCAGCACGTCGCGGTTGAGGCGGTACCCCTCGACCAGGCGCTCGGTCTGCGCGTACGACTCGGGCTCGAACGCGGCGACGGCCGCGTGCTGGGCCAGCGCGGGCGGGCAGAGCGTGAAGTTGCCCGTCAACCGGTCCACCGCCCGGCGCAGGTCGGGCGGCAGCAGCATCCACCCCAACCGCCAGCCGGTCATGGCGAAGGCCTTGGAGAAGGAGTTGACCACGATGGACTCGCGGGAGGTCTGCCACGCGCAGGCCAGGGGCGTGCCGTAGCTGATGCCGTGGTAGATCTCGTCGCTGACGAGCCGCACGTCGTGCTCGGCGCACCAGGCCGACAGGCCGGCCAGCTCGTCCGGGGACAGCACGGTGCCGGTGGGGTTCGCCGGGCTGGCCACCACGAGCCCGTCGAGCGGGCCGGCGTCGTCCAGCATCGCCACCGTCGGCTGGAACCGCGTGCGCGGGCCGCAGGGCAGTTCGACCACCTCGCACCCGAGCGCCGTGAGGATGTTGCGGTAGGCGGGGTAGCCGGGCCGGGCCAACGCGACCCGGTCGCCCGCCTCGAAGGCGGCGAGGAACGTCAGCAGGAACCCGCCGGACGAGCCGGTGGTCACCACGACGTCGTCCGCCGAGATCTCCAGCCCGTACTGGCGGTAGTAGTGACCGGCCAGGGCTTCCCGCAGCTCGACGATCCCCAACTGCTCGGTGTAGCCCAACGTCTGCTCGCGCAGGGCGCGGTGAGCGGCTTCCAGCACCGGTGTCGGCGCCGGACTGGACGGCTGCCCCGCCGCCAACGACACGACGTCCCCCACGACCCGCTGCCGCCGCGCCGCGGCGGACAGCACCTCCATGACGTGGAAGGGAGGCACATCGGCACGTCCGGCAACACCAACCATGGCGGCCAGGCTAATCGAACCCCCGGGAAGATCCGCAGGTCACCACTACTGTCGTGGCCATGCACCGCAGTCGCGTCTACGCCCTGCTGATCGACACACCGCGTGCCGAGGCCACCGAGGCCGCCGCCTTCTGGTCGGCCGCCCTCGGCGCACCAGCCCGCCCGGTGCCGGGCGAGGAGCAGTTCACCTCACTGCACCAGGCCCTGCCGCACCTCGTCACGGCCGTGCAGGCGGTGGACGACGAGCCCCGCTTCCACCTCGACATCGAGACCGACGACGTCGAGGCCGAGACGGCGAGGCTGCTGGCGCTCGGCGCGACCGAGGTGTCCCGCTGGCTGGAGTGCCGAGTGCTGCGCGCACCCGGCGGCCACCTGCTGTGCGTCCTGCCCGTGCACAGCCCGACCGCCCTGTTCGACTCCGAGTCCAACACCTGGCCGTAGCCCAAGGCCCATCAGCACCCGCCAACCGCCCAACCGCCCGGCCACCCGCCACCCGCCACCCGGCCACCCGCCACCCGGCCACCCGGCCACGGTCAGAGGAATTCCTCCACCAGACCGGTGACCCTCTTCCGCAGCACGTCGGGGTCGACCGGGCCGTGGAAGTCGACCACGTCCGCCGCCCGCCTGCGCCGCCCGCTCCGGTCGATCGCCGCGGCGCCGAACTGGCCGCGCAGGTCCGATCCGCCGACCAGGCCGTCGGGCAGCTCCGGCAGCAGCCCGACCAGCGCGGTGGCGAGGTCGTCGTCGACCTCCCGCACGGTGAGCAGGTCCCGGGTCAGCACGGCCAGCACCGAGCCCGAGCCGGTGGACGCGGCCAGCGCGCGCACCGCCGCTCTGCCCATGCCCAGCCGCAGGTCCGCCGACCGCGGCGGGTTGGCGATGAGCTTGAACGCCGCGCCGAGCCACGGGTCGAGCTCGCCGCCGCGTGCCAGTCCTTGGGCGGTCAGGTGGCTCCACGGCGCGGGGTCGTCCTGCACGTGCAGGACGATCGGCATGGCGCCGAGGTCGAGGTGTTCCCAGGCAGTGCGGAACGCGGTGGCGCTGAGGGTCGCATTGGTCACCAGACGTCACTCCCGAATGACGGCGGGCATTGCTCCGGCCCCCCAGGCCCGCTCCGGAACTGACGTCCTGGAGGACGCGCGGGTTCCGTTTTGGCGCCGGGAACTCAGACCTCCTGCACCAGCTCCCACACGCACCCGGCGAGCCGGGCGTTGTCGATCGGGGTGATCGTGCTCCAGTTGCGACCGTCCGAACTGGGCCGCACCTGGTGCAGGTAGCGGCCGGACGGCGTGTCGTGCCAGGCGACCACGCGACCCGCGCGCACGGGCGGGCCGCCGGGCCGGGCGCGCTCGACGCCGAACTGGCCGCGGGTGCTCATCCCGTCGCACATGGCGGCCAGCTCCTGAGCCTCGTGCAGCGGCAACCCGTGCCGCTCCAACGCCAGCATCAGCTTCTCGGCGTCCAGCCCGGCCTCGTCGGCCGCCGCGCGCAGCACGTCGTTCGGCAGGCTGATCGACCGCCCGTGCCCGGCGGGCATGTCGCCCGCGACGGACACCGCCGCCTCGGCCAGCGCGCTGCCCCGTGCCTCGATCAGCCACACCTCGTCGCCGTCGACCACGGCGAGGATGCCCTCGTCACCGGCCGCCGCCGCAAGACCCTTGATCTTGCGGCGGTCGACCCAGATCCACAGGTCGATCGACACCTGCGGGTTGGCCAGCAGCGCGAACGCGTCGGCCAGCTCGGGCGTCAGCCGCCGGTTGGCCGCCAGCCCGCGCTCGCCGAGCGAGCCCCAGGCCTGCTCGACGAACACGGCGCGCTCGGTGTGCGTGATGCCCGGGCTCGGCACGTCCAGCGCGACGTTGCGCCGGGCAAGTCGCTCACCCTCCCACGCGACGTCGAACTCCAACGTGGACAGGACAACCGTGCCGCTCACTTCACTTCTTCTCGGTCTCGTCGCCGATGACCGACTGCACGACCATCCGCTCGTCGCCGAACACGTCGTCGGAGTCGACGCCGTACTTGCGGACGTGCTCCCCGTCCTCCTCGCCCGGACCGCCCTTGGCGCTGGCCGCCGGCTGCAACATCGAGGAACCCGCACCGGCCTTGCCCGCGACACCACCGGCCGCGCCACGACCGGGCACGCGCTCGTCGGGGTCGATGGCGCCGATCGTCGCGGAGATGCCGGACTTCCCGGTCAACGTGGCGGGCATCCCGGGCACACCGCCCTTGCCGCCCGAACCACCACCGGTGCCCTTGCCGCCGGCGGGACCTTCCGGCGCCTTGGCGCCGCCGGGCATCGCCGGCGCGGTGTTGCGCACGAGCCGCGAACCGCGAGCCTGCGTCGCCGCCAGCCCGAGCCCGATCCCACCGGCCAACCCGAGCCCGAGCCCCAACCCGAAGTTGGACCCACCACCCGGCTTCCCACCGAAGGCGGCCGGCGGCAGCACCGTCTGGCCACCGGGCTGGCTCGGCAACAACCCCGTCGAGCCGCCGGGCATCCCGGGCACCTGCGGCGGCACACCGACCGTGCCACCGGGCAAGCCGCCCGGCACACCACCGGGGACACCGCCCGGCACGCCACCGGGAATCGCGGGCGCAGTCCCACCGAGCTGCCCGACCGACGCGACCGGCGTGCCGACGCTGGACGCCGCCGTCACGTCGAACTGCGGCGGCTTGTTCATGCCCTGGTACTGGTTCAGCGCGTCCCGACTGGCGTCGGTGTACTGGTCGAGCCCGCGGATCGCCTGCTCGCGCGCCGCCTGGGTCTCCTTGACCTCTTTCGCGTGATCCGTCTCGTGCCCGAAGAACCCGAGGAACTCGTCCCCGACGTTCGTCTCCGTGTCACCGCGCAACTTCTGCGGCTCGGGCATCCCGTTGCGGGTGTGGCTGTACGTCGCCCCCTGCACCGCGGTGGCCTGCGAGTTCTGCTGCGCCGCGTCGTCCGCCTCGGCCGCGTAGTCGGCCATGACGGTCGTCTTCTGGTTCGCCTGCTCGCCGGCGGCGCCCTGCCAGTCGATGCCGAGCTTCTTCAGCTCCGTGCGCAGGGTCTGGTCCACGTCGGTCAGGCTGGCGGACAACTCGCGCAGCGCGTGCGACGCGTCGCTGAACTTCTGCGCGGCGTCACCCGACTGGAACTGCTGGACGAGGGTGGCCAGCGCCTGGTTGTCATAGCCCTGGAACCGGAAATCCGGAATGTCTCGATGCCCGCTCATGACTCTCCCCTCACGCCAATGTCGGCAAGGTGACGAGCGCCAGCTCGGCCGCCTTCTTCGCGTTGTCGCACATCTGCTCCTGGGAAGGCGTCTGCCCGATGGACGAGAAGTCCACGTACAGCTGCTGACCGTCGGCGACATCGACGGAGACGGCGCAATCCACGGTCGACGTGCCCTTGAAGGTGAGCTGCACGGCGGAGTAACCGCCCACCTCCACCTGCTCCACCGCGACGTTGCCGCTGCCGCGCCAGTACTCGATGCCCTTGCTCGTCACCAAGCCGACCTCATAGGTGACGCGAGGCGAGTCGTTGTTGTCGTACGCGCAGACCGGCTCATCGCCTGCCTTCACGATGTCGCCGTCGTTCCGCTCGGCTTCGACCACCGTGAGCTCTTTCATCTGCGCGGTGGTGAGGACCTTGCACGGGTCGATCCCGTCGAGCTTCACCTCGCGCGGGCGCGGCTTGTCGGGGGTCGCCGACGTCGCGGTGGACGTGGCCGTCGTCTCGCCGACGGGAGTGGCATCGCCGGGCTCGCGATTCGTGCAGCCCACGGCCACCAGTCCCAGGGTCGCGGCCACGATCACGACGCGAAGAACGCTAGTGGACACTCTTCGCCCCGAACGCCGTGGTGACTTCTTCCTCGGTGAACCCGTACTGCTCGGCCACCGAGCGCAGCTGCTTGACCAGGTTGTCGAGACTGTCGATGTACTGCCGGATGCGCTCGCCGTAGGAGTCGTCGGCTTCGACCAGCCTGCTGTTCCACGCCTCGGCCACCCCGGCGTTCACCGGGTCGGCGCCGTCCCCGAGTTCGACCCTGAGGTCCTTGGCGGCCCTCTGCCAGGCCTTGTTCAACCGGTCCGCCTGGTCGTCGATGATCTTGCCGGCCTGCAGCACGGTGTCCCGGCTGACTTCGAACTTCTGACCCGACACCGGACTGGCGGCCATCGTGTCGTTCAGCCGCTTCTCCGCCATGAACATGTCGCCGACCGCCTTGCCGACGGCTCCCCCCGCGGCGGCGACGGCTCCTAGTAGGCCGGTCTCCTGTTCCACGACGTCCTACCCCCGTACGGTCGGTAACGGATTGAACCCGGTTCGAGGCTACCAACGACCACGTGAGCCAGGTCTGAGGTTGGACGAAGAAACGCCCGCGCCGGTTCCGCCGGGTCGGCGGGCGGGTGAACTGTCGCCGAAGACACAGACGGCACGCCGACCAAGTCGTGGTCGGCGTGCCGGTGGTCACGGCCGCGGGACCAGGAGGGCGCGGACGTGGTGCGAGCGGGCCTAGGGGGTGGTGATCTCGTCGTTCGCCGCACGCAGCGCGATGTCCGTGCGGTGGTGGGAGCCGGTCAGGTGGACGCCCTCCAGCCGGCGGTAGGCGTCGGCGCGGGCGTCGGCCAGGGTCTTGCCCGTGCCGACCACCGACAGGACTCGGCCGCCGATCGAGACGACGGCGCCGTCCTCGCGGCGGCGGGTGCCCGCGTGCAGGACGCCCTCGGCCTCGGACCCGCTGATCACGTCACCCGTGCGCGGCCGGCCCGGATAACCCTCGGCGGCGATCACGACGGTCACGGCGTGGCCCTCGGCCCACTCCAACGGCGGCACGGACGCGAGGGTGCCGGTGGCGGCGGCGTGGAACAGGGCCGCCGGCGGGGTGCGCAGCAGCGCCAGGACGGCCTGCGTCTCCGGGTCGCCGAACCGGCAGTTGAACTCGATCACCTGCGGGCCGGTGGAGGTCAGGGCCAGGCCCGCGTACAGCAGGCCGGTGAACGGGGTGTCGCGGCGCGCCAGCTCGTCCACGACCGGCTGGACGCAGGTTGACACGATCGTGTCCACGAGGTCGGGCGCGGCCCAGGGCAGGGGCGAGTACGCGCCCATGCCGCCGGTGTTGGGGCCCGAGTCGCCGTCGCCGACGCGCTTGAAGTCCTGCGCGGGCAGCAGCGGCACCACGGTGGCGCCGTCCACCAGGCAGAACAGCGAGACTTCCGGCCCGTCGAGGAACGACTCCAGCAGCACCGGGTGGCCGTGGTCGAGCAGCGTCATGGCGTGCGCGCGGGCCACGGCTCGGTCCGCGGTGACGACCACGCCCTTGCCCGCGGCCAGGCCGTCGTCCTTCACGACCCACGTCGGGCCGAAGCGGGTCAGCGCCGAGTCGAGCCGGGCCGGGTTGTCGACGATCTCCGAGGTGGCGGTCGGCACGCCCGCGGCGGCCATGACGTCCTTCGCGAACGCCTTGGAGCCCTCGATCCGGGCCGCCGCGGCCGACGGGCCGAAGCAGGGGATCCCGATGGCGCGCACGGCGTCCGCCGCACCCGCCACCAGGGGCTGCTCCGGCCCGACCACGACCAGGTCGGCGTTCCACTCCTTGGCCAGGGCCGCGACCGCGCCCCCGTCGGTGACGTCGACCCCGTAGGTCTCGGCGACACCGGCGATGCCGGCGTTGCCGGGCGCACAGGCCAACGCGATCACCGAAGGATCCCGCGACAAAGCGAGGACAAGGGCATGTTCACGGGCGCCAGACCCGATGACCAGGACACGCACGGTGCGGAAGCCTAGATGACCCTCCCGGTCATTCGCCCAGTGCGTCCAGCGAGCCGGGGTGCAGCGGCACCGGATCGGTCATGCCGGCCTTCTCCTTGCGGATGTCCTTCGCCGCCGGGTGCACGGCCTCCAGGTCCGACTTCTTCTCGTAGATGAGCTTGGTCACGGCGCACGCGTCGCCCTCGGGGAAGTCCGTGCGCACGAGCAGCACGTTGGGCACGGCCACCGTCGGCACGTCCGCCGGCTGCCCGTAGGTCGCGGCCGGGATGACGCCCCGGTCGTACACCTCGTTGATCTTCTTCAACGCGTCGAGCTGCGGCGTGATGTCGAGGAACTTGACCTTGTCCTTCAGCGACGTGGTGATGTCGGTGATCTGCGCGGTCGGCAGGCCGCCGGACCAGACGAGGCCGTCGATGCTGCCGTCCTTCATCCCGTCCGCGGTCTTGGCCAGGTCGAGCCGCTGCGCCTGCACGTCGGTCTCCGGGTTCAGCCCGGCCGCCGTCAGCAGCCGCTGCGCGATCACCTCCGTGCCCGACTTGGGCGACCCGGTCGAGATCCGCTTGCCGCGCATGTCGGCCACGGAGTCGATCCCGGAGTCGGTCCTGACCAGCACCTGCGTGTAGTTCGGGTACAGCCTGGTCAGCGCCTGCACCTGCTGCGGCTTGCCGTCGAACGCGCCCTTGCCCGCTACCGCGTCCGCCGCCGTGTCGGCCAGCGAGAACGCCACGTCGTAGTCGCCCGCGACGAGCTGCTGGATGTTCTGCACCGACGCGCCGGTCTCCGCGGCGGTGGCCTTGAGCTTGGTGTTGTCGCTGATCAGCTTCGCCAGCCCGCCGCCGACGACGTAGTACACGCCGCCGGAGTTGCCGGTCGCGATGGTGATCCGCCCGTCCGCCGCCTCGCAGGCGGCTCCGCCCGGGTCGCCGCTCGATGCGGCCGGGGTCTGCTTGCCGCCGCACCCGGCGGCGACCACGCCGACCGAGAGCACGGCCACCGCGACCTTAAGCGTCCAGCTGCGCATGCTGTTCCTTCCTCCGTAGGACGACGTGCACCGCGACCGCGACCAGCAGGAATCCCAGGCCGACGGCGATGGTGAGGGGTTGCAGGTAGAGCAGGGCGACGGCGGCGGGCGCGCACAGCACGCGTTCGGGCCACCGCGCGCGACCGAACATCCAGCCGCCGGTGAGCACGGCCAGCGCGGCCACGCCCAGCGCGGAGACGGCGAACACCCACACGCCGTCGAGGAACGACGTGCGCAGCAGCAGCCCGGCGCCGTTGTCGGTCAGCACGAACGCCAGCGGCACCAGGAACGCGGGCAGCGTGTACTTCCACGTCCGCCACATCGTCTTCATCACGTCGCCGCCGGTGATCGCGGCGGCGGCCACGGCGGCGAGGGCCGTCGGCGGCGTCACCTCGGACAGCACCGCGTAGTAGAAGATGAACATGGCCGCTTCCTCACGCGCCACGCCCAGCTCGATCAGCGCGGGCCCGATGACGACCCACGAGATGATGAACGACGCCGTCACCGGCACGGCCAGGCCGAGCAGGCTCACCGCGACCGCCGCCAGCACCACCGTGACGAACAGCACCGCGGTCGGGTTCGACGAGATCGCGCCGGCCACGTCGACCAGCGCCGCCGCCAGCTCCTGGCCGAGCCCGGTCTTGGTGATCGTCGACGTGATCACGCCCGCCGCCGCGCACACCGCGATCACCGGCAACGCCGACCGCACGCCGAGCGACAGCGAGTCCGCCATCGCCCGCAGCCACGCCCGCACGTCACCGCGCTTGGCCACCAGCGCGAACAGCGCCGCGACACCGGTCGCGTAGACGACGGCGGAGAACACCGGGATGTCCAGGGCGAGGAACACCACGATCACCGCGAGCGACAGGAAGTGGTACCCGCCCTGCTTGAGCAGCGCCCACGGGCTCGGCGAGTCGATCTCCACCGGCTTCGCGCCGAACTTGCGCGCGTCGATCTCCACGGCCAGCGCGATGCCCAGGTAGTACAGCAGGGTCGGCAGGATCGCCCAGATCAGCACCTGCAGGTAGGACGTCTCCAGGTACTCGGCGATGATGAACGCCGCCGCGCCGAGCGTCGGCGGGGACAGGATCGCCCCGATGCCGGACGCGGCCAGCAGCCCGCCCGCGTTCTCCTTCGGGTAGCCGGCCTTCTTCAGCATCGGCCAGGTCACCGCGCCCAGCGACACGGTCGTCGCGGTGCCCGACCCGGACACGGTGCCGAGCAGGAACCCGGCGGTGGCGGCGGTGCGGCCCGGCGCGGTGCGCGACTTGCGGAACGCGGAGAAGCTGATGTCCACGAAGAACGTGCCGGCGCCGGACGCGTTCAGCACCGACCCGTAGATCGTGAACAGCACGATGTACGTGGCGGCGACGTCCAGCGGCGTCCCGTAGAACCCCGTCGCGTCGTTGTAGAAGCCGTTGATGATCTGCGAGAAGTCCACGCCGGCGTGCGAGATCGCCCAGGACGGTGGCAGGAACCCGCCGTAGTAGGCGAACGCGATGAACCCGACGCAGACGATCGGCAGCACCCAGCCGGTGGTCCGCCGGCACGCCTCCAGGATCAGCACCAGCAGCAGGGACCCGGCGACGACGTCGAGCGCGGTCAGCTGCCCCTGGCGGTCGAGGAACGCGTCGAACCCGCCGAACAGGGGGTACGCGCCCACCACGAACGCGCACACCGCCGCCACCCAGTCCACGACACCGGGGTCGTCGGCCTCGCCGCGCCTGCCGCGCGGCCGGTAGCAGAGGAAGACCAGCGGCAGCGTGACCGCCAGGAAGATCACCAGGTAGTACTGGCCGCCCTTGCTGAACGGCCAGAACACCTGCTTGAGCACGAGCAGCGCGATGGCGAGACCCGCCACCCACACGCCCAGCTCCCAACGCCGGGACAAGGCGCGCGACGGGCGCTCCTCGTCGTACTCGGCGAGCAGTTCGTCTACTTCGACCTGCGGCTTGGTCGGCACGCGCACCCCTTCGTGTCGCGCTGGATGAAGCGCTCACGAAGCTACTTGTGTCGCCGGTCACAGCCATAGAGCGACCGTCTAAAGGGACTGTAAAGACCGCTGCGCCGGGGACGGCCCGATCACACGATCCGGGCGTCGACGTAGCACCACCGCCAGTCCTCGTCCGGCTCGAACGACCGCATCACGGGGTGCTCCGAGGCGTGGAAGTGCGCGGTCGCGTGCCGGCGCGGGCTGGAGTCGCAGCACGCGACGTGCCCGCAGGACAGGCAGATCCGCAGGTGGGCCCAGTTGTGCTCACCGGCGGCCAGGCAGTCGGCGCAGCCCTCGGGGTTGTCCGGGGTGACGGAGTCCGGGAGATCCGGGACGTGAGGACAGGTCATACCGGTCATCATCACGCAAGATTGCGCCATGCACGGTCCGGAACTGCTCCTGTTGCTCGTCGGCGCGCTGCTCGTCACGGCGGCGGCGAAACGCCTCAACTGGTCGGCCCCGCTGGTGCTGGTGGGCGTCGGGCTGGCGGTGTCGTTCATCCCGGGCCTGCCGGAGTTCGCCCTGGAGCCGGAGCTGATCCTGGTCCTGGTGCTGCCGCCGCTGCTGTACTCGGCCGCGCTGGACAGCTCCTACCACAACATCCGGGCGAACCTGAGGCCTATCGGCCTGCTCGCGGTGGGCCTGGTGCTGGCCACCACGATGGCCGTCGGCTGGGTCGCGCACCTGGTCCTGCCCGGGCTGTCGCTGCCCGCGGCGCTGGTGCTGGGCGCGGTGGTGGCGCCGCCGGACGCGGTCGCCGCGGTCGCGGTCGGCCGGCGGCTCAACCTGCCGCGCCGGACGATGACGCTGCTCACCGGCGAGAGCCTGATCAACGACGCGACCGCGCTGACGGCGTACAAGGTGGCCGTCGCGGCGGCCGCCGGCGCCGCCGCGACCTGGGTGGACGGCACCCGCACGTTCGTGATCAGCGCGGGTGGCGGCGTGCTCGTCGGGTTGGCGATCGGCTGGTGCGTGCGGCGGATCCGCGACCGCCTCGACGACGGCGTGCTGGAGAGCGCGCTCGGCATGCTGGTGCCGTTCGGCGCGTACATCTTCGCCGAGGAGCTGCACGCCTCCGGTGTGCTCGCGGTCGTCATCGCCGGGCTCTACATCGGGCACAACGCGCCGCGCAGCTCCTACTACACGCGCCTGCAGGACACGGCGGTGTGGCGGTCGGTGGACGTGCTGCTGGAGTCGTTCGTGTTCGCGTTGATCGGCTTGCAGCTCAACAGCGTGGTGCGGGAGGTGGACATCACCGCCGGCCTGGTGTGGGCGGCGGCGGCCGTGCTGGCGGCGACGATCCTGGTGCGGTTCGTGTGGATGTACCCGGCCGCGTACCTGCCGCGGCTGCTGTCGAAGCGGGTCCGGGAGCGCGAGCCCGCGCCGGGGTGGCGCGGCGTGACGGTGCTGTCGTGGGCCGGGATGCGCGGCGTGGTGTCGCTGGCCGCGGCGAGCGCGTTGCCGCTCGACCTGCCCGGACGCGAGGTGATCGTGTTCTGCGCGTTCGTGGTCACCGTGGGCACGCTGCTCGTCCAAGGCCTGACGCTGCCGCTCGTGATCCGCAAGCTCGGGTTCCGCGGCGACGAGGAGCGGACCGACGCGTTGGCCGAGGCGCAGGTGCAGCACGCCGCCGCGCAGGCCGCCGTGCGCAAGCTCGACGAGGTGATCGGCGGCGACGACGGCACGTCGGAGGAGGTCGTCGACCGGCTGCGGCTCATGGCCGAGCACCGCGGCAACGCGGCGTGGGAGCGGCTGGGCAGGCAGGAGGACGAGAGCCCGGCCGCGTCGTACCGGCGGCTGCGGCGCACGATGCTGGAGGCCGAGCGGCAGGTGTTCATCCAGGCGCGCGACGACGGGCAGATCGACGACGAGGTGCTGTTCCGGGTGCTCCGCGAACTCGACCTGGAGGAAGCGGCCATATCCAGGGAGTGACGAACCCCGAACCACCCACTACGCGTTCACCGTGACGTGGCCTGTGCTTCGCCTTAGCGTGTCCGGGACGTCGCGGTGCGCGACGAGGCTGCCGCGCGTCAGGAGTGAAGTCGAGGAGGTCGGCGATGGTGCGGACGAGGATCGTCGGGGTGGCGCTCGCGGCGCTCGCGGTGACGGGGGCGGTGGTGCTGCCCTCGGCGTCGGCGAGCGGTGACGCGGAGGTGGCGTCGTCCCGCAAGGGCCCGCTGGTGATCGGCCACCGCGGCGCGTCGGGCTACCGGCCCGAGCACACGCTGGCCGCGTACGAGCTGGCCGCGCGGATGGGCGCCGACTACATCGAGCCCGACCTGGTGGTGACCAAGGACGGCAAGCTGGTCGCCCGGCACGAGAACGAGATCGGCGGCACCACGGACGTCTCGGCGCGCCCGGAGTTCGCCGGGCGCAAGGCGACCAAGGTCATCGACGGCACGTCGATCACCGGCTGGTTCACCGAGGACTTCACGCTCGCCGAGCTGAAGACGTTGCGGGCCAAGGAGCGCATCCCGGAGGTCCGGCCGCGCAACACCCTCTACGACGGCCGGTTCGAGGTGCCGACGCTGGAGGAGGTCATCGACCTGTCCCGCCGGCTGACCCGCGAGCTCGGGCGCGACATCGGGATCTACCCGGAGACCAAGCACCCGACGTACTTCCAGGACATCGGCCTGCCGCTGGAGCCGCGCCTGGTCGACGTGCTGACGAAGGCGGGCCTGAACCGGCACGGCGCGAAGGTGTACGTGCAGTCGTTCGAGGTGGCCAACCTCAAGCAGCTCAAGGGGAAGCTGCGGGTGCCGCTGGTGCAGCTGATCAACGGGTCGGGTGCGCCGTACGACTTCGTCAAGGCCGGTGACAAGCGCACCTACAGCGACCTCGTGACGCCGGAGGGGCTGCGCGAGATCCGCACCTACGCCAACGGCATCGGTGCGGCGAAGGACCGGATCATCCCGCGTGACGCGGCGGGTTTCCTGCGCGAGCCGACCACCTTGGTGCGTGACGCGCACACGCGTGGCCTGATCGTGCACGCCTGGACGTTCCGCAACGAGAACACGTTCCTGCCGGCGGACTTCCGCAGGTCCACCGACCCGGCCGCGTACGGCGACGCGTTCGGCGAGTACGCGAAGTTCTACGCAACGGGCCTGGACGGCGTGTTCGCCGACAACCCCGACACCGCCGTGGAAGCCCGCAACAGCCGATAACCCTCACGACACCGGGGGACGCCCGCACTCGCGCGAGCACGGGCGTCCCCCGACGATCAGGCCCCGCCGTGAACGGCTTCGCGAGGGTCCCCGCCAAGGGGAACCCTTGCTGCGATTCTACCGACGGGGTCCGACAATTCCCGGCCGTCGTCGACCGGGGGCTCGGCGAGCAGGCCGCGCCGGGCGAGAATCGGACGGACGCCTTCGCCGAACCAGTAGGCCTCCTCCAGGTGCGGGTAGCCGGAGAGCACGAACTCCTCCACGCCGAGGCCGTGGTACTCCTCGATCAGGTCCGCGACCTCCTCGTGGCTGCCCACCAGCGCCGTGCCCGCGCCGCCGCGCACCAGCCCGACGCCCGCCCACAGCCCGGGGTGGACCTCCAGGCCGCGCACGCCCCGGCCCAGGTCCCCACCGTGCAGCGCCACCATCCGCTGCTGCCCCACCGACTGCGACGCGCGCAGCTGCTCCTGCGCCCTGGCCACCTGTCCGGGGTCCAGCGCCGCCAGCAGCTTCTCCGCCTCACGCCACGCCTCGGCGGACGTGTCGCGGCTGATCGTGTGCACCCGCACGCCGAACCGGATCGGCCGGTCACCGGCCAGCGCGCGCACCCGGCCGATCTTCTCCGCCACCTGCGCCGGCGGCTCGCCCCACGTCAGGTACACGTCGGCCCGCCGCGCCGCGACCGGCAGCGCCGCGTCCGACGACCCGCCGAAGTAGATCGGCGGCACGGGGTCCGGCGCGGCCATCACCGTCGCGCCCGACACCCGGTAGTGCGTGCCCGCGAAGTCGACCGGCCGCCCCGACCACACCGCCCGCAGCACGTGCAGGAACTCGTCGGTCCGCGCGTACCGCTGGTCGTGGTCGAGCCAGTCGCCGAACCGGCGCTGCTCCACCTCGTCCCCGCCGGTCACCACGTTCAGCAGCAGCCGCCCGCGCGAGATCCGCTGGTACGTCGACGCCATCTGCGCGGCCAGCGTCGGTGAGATCACCCCGGGCCGGAACGCCACCAGGAACTTCAGCGTCGACGTCCGCGCGAGCAGCGCCGCCGTGGTCAGCCACGCGTCCTCGCACCACGTGCCGGTCGGCGTCAGCACGCCGCTGAACCCGTTGTGCTCGGCCGCCGCCGCGACCTGCGCCAGGTAGTCGACGTCCGGCTCGCGCAACGCCGCCGCGCCCAGCGACCGGTTGGCGTGGAAGCGCTCCACGACGGTCCGGCCGTCACCGGACGTGGGCAGGAACCAGTGCAGCACGACGCTCACGACAGCTCCCCCTGGAAACGGGTGTCCACGAAGTCCCGGAACCGCACCGCGCCCGGCAACGCGCCGTCCGCCGTGAACGCGTCGGCCAGCTCCTGCTCGGACGCGATCACCGCGTCGTCCAGCGGCACCGGCAGGTCGCCGCCGCGCTCCACGGCCGCCCGCGCCACCTCGGGCTTCAGCCCGGTCTCCGCGGCCCACACCCGCGCCCACTCCTCGCGGTGCGCGTCGGCCCACCGCTGCGCCCGACTGATCCGCTTCACGAACTCCTTGATCGCCTCGCCCTTGCCCGGCGACCCCAACGCCGCCCGCCCGGCCACCTGGAACGTGTAGCCGTTCGACTTGCCGCGCCCGTCGGTCAGCACCCGCGCGCCCGCCTCCAGCTCGGCCTGCGCCGTGTAGGGGTCCCACACCGCCCACGCGTCCACCCGCTTCTGCGTGAACGCCGAGTACGCGTCCGACGGCTGCAGGAAGTTGAGCGTGACGTCCTTGGTCGACAACCCGGCCGCGGCGAGCGTCAGCAACACCTGCCCGTGCGCCGAACTGCCCTTGGCGACCGCGATGCCGCGCCCCTTGAGGTCCTGCACCGTCCGCACCGCCGAGTCGGACGGCACCAAGAGCGCGTCGCCCTCCACGCTGCCCTTCGCCGAGTACACCGCGGCGATCCGCGCGTTCGCCGCCGCCGCGAAGATCGGCGGCGTGTTCCCGACGCCGCCGACGTCGATCGCGCCCGCCGACGCCGCCTCCAGCAACGGCGGACCGGACGTGAACGTGGACCACTCGATCGGGTAGGGGAAGTCCTCCAGCAGCCCGGCGGCCGTCAGCAGCGCCTTCGAACCGCCCTTCTGGTCGCCGACCTTGAGCACCACCGGCCCGTCCGCCGACGACGCCGTGCCGCAGCCCGACAGCGCCAGCACCGCGACCACCAGCGCGCTAAGCAGCTTCGACATCGTCCACTCCCAGGTTCGACAGCACTTGCGACCGCAGGTCGGCGAAGGACGCGCGGCGCCGCGGTCGCGGCAGGTCGACGTGGTGCTCGGCCACGATCCGACCTTCGGCCAGCACCACGACGCGGTCGGCCAGCAACAGGGCCTCGTCCACGTCGTGGGTCACGAACAGCACGGCGGGCCGGTGCTCCCGCCACAGCCGCGCCACCAGGTGGTGCATGGCGAGCCGGGTCAACGCGTCCAGCGCGCCGAACGGCTCGTCCAGCAACAGCAGCTCCGGCTCGCGCACCAACGCCCGCGCCAACGACACGCGCTGCGCCTCGCCGCCGGACAACGTCGACGGCCACGCGTCGGCGTGATCGGCCAGCCGCACCTCGGCCAACGCACGCTCCGCCACGACCCGGCCATCCACACCGCGCAGCCCCAGCGAGACGTTGCGCCACACCCGCCGCCACGGCAGCAGCCGGGGCTGCTGGAAGGCGACCGAGACGCGCTCAGGAACCGCGAACGTCCCCTCGACGTCACGGTCGAGCCCCGCCAGGACCCGCAGCAACGTCGACTTGCCGCACCCGCTGCGCCCCAGCAGCGCCACGAACTCGCCGCCCGCGACGTCCAAGTCGAGCCCGGCCAGCACCCGGCGCGGCCCGAAGTCCTTGACCAGCCCCCGGACCCTCACCGCGCCCGCCACCGCAGCACCCTCCGCTCCAACGCGCGCACCAGGGCGTCCGTGGTCAGCCCGAGCAGCGCGTAGACCAGCAGGCCCACCACGACGACGTCGGTGCGCAGGAACTCGCGCGCGTTGTTGATCAGGTAGCCGATGCCCGCGTCCGCGTTGACCTGCTCGCCGACGATCAGCGACAGCCACGCCGTGCCGAGCGCGATCCGCAGGCCCACCAACGTCTGCGGCACCGCCGACGGCAGCACGACGTGCGCGACCCGTTCGAACCGCGAGTAGCCGAGCACGCGCGCGGCTTCCAGCAGCGCCGGGTCGGTCTGCCGGATGCCCGCGTGCAGGTTCAGGTACAGCGGGAACGCCACACCGGCCGCGACCAGCGCCAGCTTCGGCTCCTCGCCGATGCCGAACCACAGGATGAACAACGGGATCAGGCCGAGGTGCGGCAGCGTGCGCAGCATCTGCACCGGCGGGTCGAGCAGCCGTTCGCCCCAGCGGGACAGGCCGGAGGCCAGGCCGAGGGCGCCGCCGACGGTCGCGCCCAGGGCGAACCCCACCGCGACCCGGCTCGACGACACCAGGAACGCGTCCACCAGCTGCCCGTCCAGGACGAGCTCGTAGGCGGACCGGAACACGGTCAGCGGTGACGCTAGCTTGTCCGGCGGCAACACGCCCGAGCTGCTCGCGGCCTGCCACAGCAGGACCAGCCCGAGCGGGCTCAGCCACCGGGTCAAATCGGGCCACTTGCGTCGTTGTGGAGCGGGTGCGCGGGCCGGGGCAGTGGATTCCGGACGCACGACGACACCCGCGGTGGAAACCGACACGGATTTCTCCCAGCGGACAACGGGAACATCGGACGCGCTGATCAGCGAGTCAGAGTTTCGATATCCGACCGAGGAGAGTCAACGTCTCCCGAATTGTGAAAATGCCTCCGGGACCGATTGCGTCGGTCCCGGAGGCACTGTTGTCCGAACGGGGCGTCAGCCGCCCAGCATGTCGTGGCGCACGATGGTCTGGTCGCGACCCGGGCCGACGCCGATCGCGGACATGCGGGCGCCGGAGATCTCCTCCAGGTGCTCGACGTACGCGCGGGCGTTCGCGGGCAGCTCCTCGAACGTGCGGCAGTGGCTGATGTCCTCGAACCAGCCCGGCAGCTCCTCGTACACCGGCACGGCGTGGTGCACGTCGGTCTGCGTCATCGGCATCTCGTCGATCCGCTCGCCGTCGATCGTGTAGCCGACGCAGACCGGCACCTTCTCCAGGCCGGACAGCACGTCCAGCTTGGTCAGGAAGTAGTCGGTGATGCCGTTGACCCGCGCCGCGTACCGCGCGATCACCGCGTCGAACCAGCCCGTGCGCCGCGACCGCCCGGTCGTCACGCCGAACTCGCCGCCGGTCTTGCGCAGGTGCTCGCCCATCTCGTCGTTCAGCTCGGTCGGGAACGGACCCGAGCCCACCCGCGTCGTGTACGCCTTGAGGATGCCGATCACCGTGGTGATCCGCGTCGGCCCGATGCCCGAACCGGCGCTCGCGCCGCCCGAGGTCGGGTTCGACGACGTCACGAACGGGTAGGTGCCGTGGTCGACGTCGAGCAGGGTGCCCTGCGAGCCCTCCAGCAGCACCGTCTCGCCGCGCTCCAGCGCCTGGTTGAGCAGCAGGCGGGTGTCGGCGATCCGGGAGGTGAACTTGGTGCCGTGCTCCAGCACGCTGTCCACCACCTGCTCGGGGTCGAGCGCCTTGCGGTTGTAGACCTTGACCAGCACCTGGTTCTTGAAGTCCAGCGCGGCCTCGACCTTCTGCCGGAGGATCTTCTCGTCCAGCAGGTCCTGCGCGCGCACGCCGACGCGGGCGATCTTGTCCTGGTAGCACGGGCCGATGCCGCGGCCGGTGGTGCCGATCTTGGCCTTGCCCAGGTACCGCTCGGTGACCTTATCGATCGCCACGTGGTAGGGCATGATCAAGTGCGCGTCCGCGGAGATGAGCAGCTTGCTGGTGTCGACGCCCTGCTCGTCCAGGCCGGCCAGCTCCTCGAGGAGCACGCCGGGGTCGACCACGACGCCGTTGCCGATGACGCTGGTCACGCCAGGGGTGAGGATGCCGGAGGGGATCAGGTGCAGGGCGAACTTCTGACCGTCGGGCAGCACCACGGTGTGCCCGGCGTTGTTGCCGCCCTGGTACCGGACCACCCACTGCACCCGGTCACCGAGCAGGTCGGTTGCCTTGCCCTTGCCCTCATCGCCCCACTGGGCACCGATCAGCACGACGGCCGGCATGTGAAACTCCAAGCGGTTGGACGGGTAAGAGCCGAATGCCTGCGACGGCCGAGCCGTCAGTGGACGGCTGTTGAGGGTAGACCAGGAGATGAAGGTGCGCGGAATCGTGCTGGCCTGCGGAAACTCGCAGTTGCCAATGATCACGGACGGTGACCGTTTCGAGGTCCGCCACGTGGCGGAACGGCCCGGAAAGGCCGAGGTGGACGCGGTTCTCGCCGATTCGGGTGACAAACGTCTCGTCGTGCACGGCACGGACGGCGACCTCAACGCCGTCGTGCTGCGACTGCTGCGCACCGAACGGCTCGCCGACGTGCCGATCGGGTACGTGCCCGCGGACCCGGGTTCCGAGGTGGCCAAGCTCTGGGGCCTGCCGACCGACCCGGGCCGCGCGCTCGACCTCGCCCTGTCCGGCGACCCCGACCCGGTGCCGCTGGTCCGCGACGACGTCGGCGGCGTGCTCGTCGGCCTCGGCTCGCTCGGCCCGGTGCGCGGGGTCGGCTACGGGGACGACACCGTGGTGCTCCGCGGCCAGGCGTCCCGGCTGGAGGTGACCCCGGACCCGGAGGGCGGCCTCGGGCTGGTGGTGCGCGTCATCCACAAGCGGCTGTTCGGGCGGAAGGTGACCAGCACGTCGGCGCGCGCGTTCCAACTCGGCTGCCTGCCGGTGCAGGTGAACTCGGACGGCGTCGCGCACCCGCGGCCGATGAGCAAGTGGACCTGGTACCGCCACACGGAAGAGCTGCGACTGGTCCGCGGGTTGTAGTGACGGAGGAATTTTCTAGCCCGCCATTCAGGCGTCACTCGAAGCGTTGTAACGGAAGGAGAATTGACCCAAGGTAATTCCGACAGCTTCCAACTAGGAAGGTCGGAATTATGTCAACGGTCAACAAAACCGCGCGATTCTCGATCTATTCCCTGCTCCTGGCTGGTGCGCTGGCAGTCGGCCTGGTCAGTCCCGCCCAGGCGACGCCGCCGAACATCCCGAGCACCAGCACCGCCCTGTCGGAGCTGGCCGCGCTCAGGGTGGCCACCGAAGGCTCGACCAGCGGCTACTCGCGGGACCTGTTCCCGCACTGGAGCACCGTGTCGGGCGCCTGCAACACCCGCGAGACGGTGCTCAAGCGCGACGGCACGAACGTGGTCACCGACTCCAGCTGCGCGGCCACGTCCGGCCGCTGGTACAGCCCGTACGACGGCGCGACGTGGACCGCGGCGTCCGACGTGGACATCGACCACGTCGTGCCGCTGGCCGAGGCGTGGCGCTCCGGCGCGTCGTCGTGGACCACGTCGCGGCGGCAGTCGTTCGCCAACGACCTGACCAACCCGCAGCTCATCGCCGTCACCGACAACGTCAACCAGGCCAAGGGCGACCAGGACCCGGCGCTCTGGAAGCCGCCGCTGACCTCGTACTGGTGCACCTACGCGAAGATGTGGACGCGCTCGAAGTACAAGTGGGGTTTGAGCGTGAACTCGGCGGAGAAGTCTGCACTGCAAAGCATGCTCGGGAGGTGCTGACGAGGAGATGGCTGACCTGTCTTCCGCGTTCGTGGCCGGCCCCGGCGGCGTCATGACCGACGAAGTCGGCGTGGTGACCGGGGACTTGGAGCTGCGGACCACGCTGGACAACGGCGAGCTGCGCGCGCTGGTGCGCTACGAGGGCGCGGAGGAGTGGTACGCCGTCACCGGCGCCTCGTGCCGCCTGGCCGACGAGAAGGACCACGAGGCGGTGCACGCCGTCCTGCTCGGCGTGCTGAACCGCCCCGAGGGCTGACCCGCCCGCGAAGTCGCGTCGGTCGTTCGTGTCCTGATTTCCCGGCGATCACGCTTTCGGCCGTCGGGACATCAGGGCGCGAACGACCGACTTCCAGGCGACTTCGCCGCCGTCCGCGGAGCAGCGGCCAGGTCACCGCAGCGGCGGCAGCGAACCGGCGGCGTCCGCCCTGGACAACCCGGTGGCCTGCAAGAGGTCCACGGCCACCGACCGGACCTGGGCCAGCACCACCTTCGTGGAGAACCCCTCGCCGCCCAGGTGCCGGGTCGTGGCGCACGCGGCCGCCTCGCAGATCGCCGCACGCGCCTTCTTCGGCTCCTCGCCGCGCTCCAGCTCGGCGCGCAGCACGTCCACCGCGTCCGCGTACCGCCGCAGCACGTCGGGCAGCACGTCCGGCATCCGCTCGCCGTCCCGCAGCGCGGCCAACGCCCGCCGGGCCAGCACCCTGGTGTTGCGCAGCGCGTAGTCCACCGGCGTGGCGGCCGTGCCGTAGCGGCCGAGCTCGTGCCGCCTGCGCCAGCGGATCGGCGCGATGGTCGCGATCTCGCCGCCGGTCTTCAACGCCGACGCGAACTCGTCCACCGCCTCCTGGCTGCCGCGCAACCGCGCCAGCACCCCCGCCGCCTGCACGGCGTCGGACTCGGCCACCGCCGTCGCCACGCCGCGCAACGCCTCGGTCAGCTCGCCGAAGACCACCTTCGCCTGCCGGTGCGCCACGGTCAGCGGGTTCGCCGGCAGCAGCGCCGTCACGGCCAGCCCCACCAGGCCGCCGACCAGCGCGTCCACCATCCGGTCCAGGCCGCCGCCCGCGCTGGGCGGCAGCAGGGTCGCGACCAGCACCGCCGACGAGCCGGACTGCAGCGCGATCACCGCGCCACCGTCCAGCAGCACCGCCGTGGACATCGCCAGCGCCACGACCAGCGCGATCTGCCACGGCCCGGACCCGATCAGCGAGATCAGCACGTCGCCGACACCCACGCCGACGGACACGCCGACGACCAGCTCCACGACGCGCCGGAGCCGCTGCCCCAGCGACACGCCGAGGCAGACGACCGCGGCGATCGGCGCGAAGAACGGGTGCGCGTGGCCGACCACCTCGGTGGCCACCAGCCAGGACAGGCCGGCGGCGAGCGCGGCCTGAACGATCGGCAAGGCCGTGCTCCGCCACCGCTTCAGCCTGCGCGCCACCTCGTCGCGCACGGCCCCCACGTGCTCAGCTCAGGCCGAGCGCGGCGGGCGCCGCCGGGTCGCTGTCGCCGAGGAACTTCCGGCAGCGCTCGTACTCCTCGGTCTCCCCGATCTCGTCGGCGGCCCGCGCCAGCGCCGCCAGCGCGCGCAGGAAGCCCTGGTTGCCGCGGTGCGACCACGGCACCGGGCCGTGGCCCTTCCATCCCGAGCGGCGCAGCTGGTCCAGGCCGCGGTGGTAGCCGGTGCGCGCGAACGCGTAGCCGGCGACCGGGTCGCCGGTCTGCAGCGCCCGCTCGGCGAGCAGCGCCCACGCCTCGCTGAAGTCGGGGTAGGCGCGGACGATCTTGGCCGGGTCGGTGCCCGCCTCGGCGGCGGCCTGCGCCTCCGGGCGGTCCGGCAGCAACGTGGGTTCGGGACCGAGCAGGTTCTCCATGCCGTCAGCTTAGGAATACCCGGGCCACCGCAGCGACCAGTGCCAGCACCAACGCGGTGACGATGACGCCGGCGACGACCTTCTTGCCCATGAAAGCGCTCCTCGGTTCTCAGTGAACTCTCAGGGCGGCACCTTTCCCCGTTGAGGCCATTCGGAGCAACGAAGGTCACCTGTTAGCATGAGTCCTGCCCGGAATGCGCTGGTCATCGACGTCCCCTAGGGGATGTTCCGGGAAATTCCAGGGCGGGGCACCCTTCCAGCCTCTCCGGTCGGGACGCATCATGGGCGGGTGAACATGGGGGTAACCAATCGCGTCGCGCGTTTCCGCGACCAGTACTGGGAGCGCGGCGAGCCGGGGCGCGCGACGCCACCGGCGCTCGTCGCCTCGCTCTACAAGCTCTGGCTCGTCGGTCTGCTGCTCAAGCTGATCGGCTCCTCGTGGGACGTGGCCTGGCACTTCAAGTGGCTGCGCGACGAACTGGCGCCACCGCACCTGATCAACACCCTGGGCACGGTGATCGTGGTCGGGCTGACGCTGTTCCACACCTACACCGGCTACGGCGCGGACAAGACCGCGCTGCGGCTGATGCAGTGGGGCACCGGCGTCTTCCTGGTCGCGCTGCCCATCGACCTGATCAACCACCGGATCAACGGCCTCGACATCACGTCGTGGAGCGGCTCGCACGCCCTGCTGTACCTGGGCACCGCGATCATGATGGCGGGCGCGATCCGCGGGTGGATCAAGCTCTACCCGGAGGGCGGCCGGTGGCGGGTGCTCGGCCTGACCGGGCTGTGGCTGCTGTTCCTGGAGAACATGTGGTTCCCCAACCAGCACCAGGAGTACGGCGTGCTGGAGATCGCCTCCTGGGACCGCGGCGACCCGTACGCCGAGCCGAGCCTGCTCCAGTTCGCCGCCGACCAGATCGGCCGGCCCGTCGACCGCGAGTCGATCGTCCAGTTCTCGCTGCCCATCCCCGACTGGGTCTACCCGGTGTGGGGCCTGGTCGCGGCGGCGCTCGTGCTGGTGATCGCCCGGCGCACGATCGGCGTGCCGTGGGCGGCGACCGCGGTGGCGGGCGGCTACGTCGCCTACCGCCTGCTGATCTGGCCGCTGCTCGGCGTCGCCGACTTCCCGCTGTCGACCGTGCCGGTGTTCCTGCTGCTCATCGGCCTGGCCGTGGACGCCGCGCACCTGGGCAGGCTGCCCGCCCGGCTGGCCGCGGTGCTCGGCTCGGCGGCCGTCACGGGCCTGGGCTACGGCGGGATCTGGGTGCTGCAGGCGCTGGACGCCGCGCCGCCGATCCTCTACCCGTCCGCGGCGGTGACGTTCGTCGTGCTGGCCGCGCTCTGGCTGGTCGCCGACCGGGTCAAGGTGGGGGAAACCCCCCGACGGCCCCTGGTGGCCGCCTGATTCCGATCGACCCCGTTCCCCTCGAGGATCAGTCGGGTGGCACCCGAACCCTTGGGGGGAACTTTTATGCGCCGACTTCTCCGCGCGACGATCGCCGGCACGCTGGTCCTGTCCCTGACCGCGACCACCGCGGGCCTCGCGACCGCGGACGCGCCGAACCGGCTGGCGAGCGCGGTCGACCAGGCCCTGGCGGCGGGCGTCCCCGGTGTCGTCGTCCGGGTGGACGACGGGCGCGGCCGGCCGGTGGAGGTCGTCCGGCAGGCCCGCTGGACGCTGTCGGACCACCGGCTGCGCCCCGGCGACGAGTTCAAGATGGCGTCCAACACCAAGACGGTGTCCGCGACCCTGGTCCTGCAACTCGTCGCCGAGCAGCGGCTGAGCCTGGACGACCCCGTCGAGCGCCGGCTGCCGGGCGTGGTGCCGAACGGCTCGGCGATCACGCTGAGGATGCTGCTCAACCAGACCAGCGGCCTGTTCGACTACCTCGACGACCCGCGCCTGCACGGCCTGCTCACCGGGCAGCAGCCGCACGCGTGGACGCCTGACGAACTGCTCGCCGTGGCCCTCTCGCACCCGCCGCTGTTCGCGCCCGGCGAGCGGTGGGACTACAGCAACACCAACTACACGCTGATCGGCCTCGTGCTGGAGGCCGTGACCGGCCGGCCGTACACCGAACTGGTGCAGCGGCGGATCCTCGAACCCCTCGGCATGAGGGACACCTACTTCGCCGACGGGACCGGGTTCCGCGGCCGGCACGCCCACGGGTACGAGCCCGACGCCGAGCACCTCGGCCCGCTGCTCCCGCCCGGGCAGCCCGTCGGCGACGGCTTCGCCGGCCCCCGGCGCCACGAGCACGTCGACGTGACCGGGATCGACCTCGGCCCGGCGTGGGCCGCCGGCGGCCTGCTGTCCACCGCCGCGGACTGGCACCGGTTCCTCGCGGCGCTCATGTCCGGCCGGCTCGTCCCGCGGCACCTGCTCGCCGAGATGCGCGACGCGGTGCCCCAGGGCGGTGCGAGCGCCAACGGCTACGGCCTCGGCGTCATGGAGGTCAGGACGTCCTGCGGGACGGTCTGGGGCCACTCCGGCGGCTTCCCGGGCTACCGCAGCCACAACTACACCGACGTCACCGGCGCCCGCACGGTCACCGTGCTGATGACGACCACCTTCGCCCTGGCCGCACCGGCCGCGGCCGCCGCCCAGGCGGAACTGGTGGACGCCGCCGTCTGCCGCATGAACCGCCGGTAGCGCGGACGCGGAACGGCCCCCTCCGGAACCGGAGGGGGCCGTTCGCCGTGCGGGGGCGTCTCAGCCGGCGATCATGCGGCCGGACGACTTCAGGTGCTCGCACGCCTGGGCGATGCGGGCGGCCATGCCCTGCTCGGCGGCCTTGAGGTAGGACCGCGGGTCGTAGGCCTTCTTGTTGCCGACCTCCCCGTCCACCTTGAGCACGCCGTCGTAGTTGCCGAACATGTGGCCCACGATCGGCCGGGTGAACGCGTACTGCGTGTCCGTGTCGATGTTCATCTTGATCACGCCGTACGTGAGAGCCTCGTGGATCTCCTCCAGCAGCGAGCCGGAGCCGCCGTGGAAGACCAGGTCGAACGGCTTGGAGCCGGCCGGCAGGCCCAGCTTCTCGGCCACCACGTCCTGACCCTGCTTGAGGATCTCCGGGCGCAGCTTCACGTTGCCCGGCTTGTACACGCCGTGCACGTTGCCGAACGTCGCCGCGACCAGGTAGCGGCCCTTCTCACCGGCGCCGAGGGCGTCCACCGTCTTCAGGTAGTCCTCGGGCGAGGTGTACAGCTTCTCGTTGATCTCGTGCGCGACGCCGTCCTCCTCGCCGCCGACGACGCCCACCTCGATCTCGAGGATGATCTTCGCCTTGGCGGTGAGGTCGAGCAGCTCCGACGCGATCTTCAGGTTCTCGTCCAGCGGCACGGCCGAGCCGTCCCACATGTGCGACTGGAACAGCGGGTTGAGCCCGCGGTCCACCCGCTCCTGGCTGATCGCGACGAGCGGCCGGACGTAGCCGTCGAGCTTGTCCTTCGGGCAGTGGTCGGTGTGCAGCGCGATGTTCACCGGGTACTTCTCGGCGACCACGTGCGCGAACTCCGCCAGCGCAACCGCGCCGGTCACCATGTCCTTGACCTTGGTGCCCGAGGCGAACTCGGCACCACCGGTCGAGACCTGGATGATCCCGTCGCTCTCGGCTTCTGCGAAACCACGCAGGGCCGCGTTGAGGGTCTCGGACGAGGTGACGTTGATCGCGGGGTAGGCGAACTCGTTCGCCTTCGCGCGGTCGAGCATCTCGGCGTAGACCTCGGGGGTTGCGATGGGCATCGGTGGGTCCTCCTCGGGTGCCCGGAACGCGGTGTCGGCAGCATCCTACGGGCACCGGCCGGCGAGCGAAGATGATCAACGGCATAGTGGTGTCATGGCGATCGCACGGTGGAACGGCGAGATCATCGCCGAGAGTGACCAGACCGAGATGGTGGAGGGGAACCACTACTTCCCCCTGGAGTCGGTGCGCACCGAGTACCTCAGGCCGTCGGACACCACGTCGGTCTGCCACTGGAAGGGCAAGGCGAGCTACTACACGCTGCACGTCAACGGCCAGGACAACACCGACGCCGCGTGGTACTACCCGCAGCCCAGCGAGGCCGCGGCGAACATCAAGGACCACGTCGCGTTCTGGAACGGCGTGGAGATCTCCGAGAACTAGTCCTCCAGCGCGGCCGCGACGTCGCGCAACGCCTGCTGGGCGTCGGGGGAGCCGACCACCTGGACGGCCACGTGGTCGGCTCCCGCGTCGTGGTGCTCGCGCAGGCGCCGCGCCACCCGTTCGACCGGGCCCCACGCGACCAGGGCGTCCACCAGCCGGTCGCTGCCGCCGCCGGCCAGGTCGTCCTCGGTGAAGCCGTTGCGCAGCCAGTTGCGGGTGTGGTGCGGCCTGCCCAGGTAGCCGGCCAGCGCCTCCCGCCCCAGGTCACGGGCCCGTGCCGGGTCCTCCTCCAGCACGACGTGCTGCTCGGGGGCGAGCACCGCGCCCGAGCCGACGGTCTCGCGCGCCCTCGCGGTGTAGTCGGGCGTCACCAGGTAGGGGTGGGCGACGCTCGTCCGGGCGGCGGCGAGCCGGAGCAGGCGCGGACCGAGCGCGGCCAGCGCCAGGCGGTCGCGCGGCACGTCCAGCTCGTCGAGGTAGTGGATCAGCTTCTGGTACGGGCTGTGATGCACCTCACCCACGAGTTCACCGTTCCCGGTGCCGATGCCGACCAGGAACCGGTCGGTCCACGCGAGCGCCCGGTAGCCGTCGTTGACCTCGCCGGCCGGCGTCGTCCACACGTCCATCACGGCCGTCGCCACGGTGATCTTCTCGGTCGCGTCCAGGAGCTCGGAGACCGTGGTCATGACGCTGCCGTCGGGCGACCCGCCCAGCCACAGGGCGCCGAAACCGAGCTCCTCCAGCTCGGCGGCGTCCTCGCCGCGGCCCACCCACCGCGCGGCCCGGTCCCACACGCCGTACCTGCCCAACTCGACCGTCATTTCGTCTCCCCGCGAACTAGGTGCTGACGACTGCCAACCGCGCCGCGGCACCATTTAGTCCTGACTTCTCCATTCGGCGCGAATGGACCGGTCCGCCTAGCTTCGCGACATGACGAAACTCGGAACCAGCGACCTCGACGTGTCGCGCCTGTGCCTGGGTGGCAACGTGTTCGGCTGGACCGCCGACGAGGAGGCCTCGTTCGCCGTGCTGGACGCGTTCGCGCAGGCCGGCGGCACTTTCGTGGACACCGCCGACTCGTACTCGGCGTGGGCCGAGGGCCACGTCGGCGGCGAGTCGGAGACGATCGTCGGCCGGTGGCTGCGCGAGCGGGGCAACCGGGACTCGATCGTGGTCGCGACCAAGGTCGGCATGCTCCGGGGGTTGGACGACCTCAAGGCCGCCACGATCGAGCGGGCCGCCGAGGACTCCCTCCGCCGCCTCGGCGTGGACCACATCGACCTGTACTACGCGCACAAGGACGACCTCGACACGCCGCAGGAGGAGACGCTGGCGGCGTTCGACCGGCTGGTCCGCGCCGGGAAGGTCCGGCACGTCGCCGCGTCCAACTACAGCGCCGAGCGGCTCACGTCCGCGCTCGCCGTGTCCGAGCGCGAGGGCTTCGCCCCGTTCGTCGCGCTCCAGCAGCCGTACAACCTCGTGGACCGCTCCTACGAGGGAGAGCTGTCCCGCGCGGTGGCCGACCACGGGCTCGCGTCCGCGCCGTACTGGGGCCTGGCGAAGGGCTTCCTGACCGGCAAGTACCGGCCGGGCGTCACGGTGGACAGCCCGCGGGCCGCCGCCGCCTCGAAGTACCTGGACGAACGCGGCCTGCGCATCCTCGCGGCGCTGGACGAAGTAGCGGCCGGCCACGACACCACCCAGGCGGCGGTCGCCCTGGCGTGGCTGGCGGAGCAGCCGACGGTGGCCGCGCCCATCGCGTCGGCGCGCACCACCGACCAGCTCGCCGCCCTGCTCCCGGCCCTGGAGCTGCGGCTGACGGCGGACGAGGCGGCGGCGCTGACCGCGTCCAGCGCCGTTTAACTCTCCAGTAGCTTACTGGCGGTAAGTTGCGTTACGGTGACCTCCCTGGCTGGAGCGGGCTGAGGAGGTCACCGTGGACGTTGCGGGCAAGGTTGTCCTGATCACTGGCGCGGCGAGGGGCATCGGCGCGGAGGTGGCGCGGCGGTTGGCCGCGAAGGGCGCGAAGCTCGCCCTGGTCGGGCTGGAGGGCGACCAGCTGCGGCAGGTGGCCGAGCAGTGCGGCGGCCGGGCGTGGGAGGCCGACGTCACCGACTGGGAGGCGCTGGAGACCGCGGTGAACGGCGTGGTCGACCACTACGGCGGCATCGACGTGGTCGTCGCCAACGCGGGCATCGCCGCCACCGGTTTCATCCGTTCGATGGACCCCGCGGCGTTCGAACGGGTCATCGAGGTCAACCTGCTCGGGGTGTGGCGCACGGTCCGGACGTGCCTGCCGCACCTCATCGCGAGCCGCGGCTACTGCCTCGTCGTGTCGTCGCTGGCGGCGATCGTGCACATCCCGGGCAACGGCGCCTACTCCGCCGCGAAGGCGGGCTGCGAGGCGTTCGCGGACAGCCTGCGCGCGGAGGTGCGGCACCTCGGCGTGGACGTCGGCGTGGCGTACTTCTCGTGGATCTCCACCGACATGGTCAACAGCGCCGACCAGCACCCCGTCTTCGGCCCGCTGCGCAGCGGGATGCCGGGGCTCGCGGGCAAGAAGTACCCGGTCTCCGACGTCGGCAGGGCGGTGGTCCGGGCGATCACCCGCCGGTCGAAGGCCGTGCACGTGCCGGGCTGGGTCGGCGGCTTGAAGATCTTCCGCGCGTTCACGCCGAAGGTGGTCGACCGGCAGGCGGCCAAGTCGGTGCCCGCCGCCGACCGCGAGATGGCGGCGAACGACCTGTCCGGCCTGGTCGGACCGGGTGGCACGGCCGCCGCCGCGGCGAAGAAGGGGTAGCTCGTCAGAGCCAGACGCCGGTCAGCGCCTGCCACTCGTGCACGCGCGTCTCCTTGACGACGCCGGCGGGCGTGTACGGGTCGGCGGCGAGGACCTCGCGCAGCTCGTCCTCGTCGGCGACCTCGTAGACCAGCAGGGCGCCGGACTGGTCGGTGTAGGGACCGGACACGAGCAGCACACCCCGCTCGACCAGCGTGCCCAGGTACTCGCGGTGCGCGGGTCGGACCGCCATCCGCTCGTCCTGGTTGTCGCCGAAGACCAACTCGACCGCGAACCGAGCCATCGAAAGCCCACCTCCGTTGTGCAGCGCCGCACCGAAGCTACCCCCTGACGGGGTAACGTCTTTTCCGTGGTCGGTCCCGATCGGAACAGCGGCGGCATCGCGCGTGTGCAGGACACGCTGACGAACCTGCGGATCCAGGACGGCGCGGCACCGGCCCCGACCGGCCCGCTGACGCTGGAGGACCTGTACCGCCAGCACCGGATGCGGCTGGTCCGGCTGGCGCTGCTGCTGGTCGACGAGCCCGCCACGGCGGAGGACGTCGTCCAGGAGGCGTTCACCGGCCTGTACCGGAACTGGAAGAACCTGCGTGACGCGCAGGCGGCCGTGGGCTACCTGCGGACCGCGGTCGTCAACGGCTCGCGCAGCGTGCTGCGGCGGCGCAAGACGGCCCGCGACTACACCCCGCCGCACGTGGCGAACGCGCGTTCGGCGGAGAGCCTCGCCATGCTGACGGCCGAGCACCAGGCGGTCGTGCGCGCGCTGTCCCAGCTGCCGCCGAGGCAGCGCGAGGTGCTCGTGCTGCGCTACTACGGCGACCTGTCGGAAGCCGAGATCGCCGAGGCCACCGGCATCAGCAAGGGCACCGTGAAGAGCACCGCGAGCCGCGCGCTCGACGCCCTGCAGAAGATCATGGCCGGCAACTAGCCACCCTTCGCCGGTGTGCCCGTCACCAGGGCACCGCTCCGTCGTCGTTGCGGAACTCGCCGGTCGGTCCGTCGTCGGGCAGGGTCGCGAGGCGAATCGCGATGGCCGCGCCCTGTCGCGGTGTGCGGTGGCCGCTGAAACCGGTGAAGTCGGTGGCGGTCAACCCGGGACAGCCGGCGTTGATCAGGATGTTGGTACCGCCCAGTTCCTTGGCGTATTGGACGGTGACGGCGTTGAGGAAGGTCTTCGACGCCAGATAGGCAGCGGGAACCGGGCCCATGTCGATGCCGGGTGCGGTTTGCAGGGAGAGCGAACCGACGCTGCTGGACATGTTGACGATTCGCGGTGAGGGCGAGGCGCGCAGCATCGGCAGCATCGCGTTGGTGACGCGGATGACCCCGATCACGTTGGTTTCCACGACCGCGCGCACGGTCGCGGGATCGACCGCGGTCGGCGTCTGCGGCCCATCGCCGGTGACGCCGTTGATCGCGGCGTTGTTCACCAGCACGTCGAGCCCTCCGGCGTGATCGGCGATCAACTCGGCCGCCGCCGCGGCACTCGCGTCGTCGGTCACGTCCAGCGGCACGCCGAACGCGTCGATCCCGGCCGCGCGCAGCTTCTGCACCGCGGTGTCGCGACGATGCCGGTCACGCGCGCCCACACCGACCCTCCAGCCGAGCGCGCCCAGGCCGGCGGCGACCTCGTAGCCGATTCCCTTGTTCGCGCCGGTGACCAGCGCAATCGTCCGTCCACTCACACCGCGGATCCTGCTGCGGCTCCGGGTGCAGCGTCCAAGACCGAGTGGGTCGGCGGCGATACCGCACGGGTATTGGTGGTGGTCATCGCCGATACCATGCCCCGGTGGAGACGCGGGAGATGCGGTACTTCGTCGCCGTCGCCGAGGAATTGCACTTCGGGCGGGCGGCACAACGACTCGCGATCGCCCAACCACCGCTGTCGCGAGCCGTCCAGAAGCTCGAACGGCGGCTCGGGGTCGTCCTGCTGCACCGCGGCGCTCGCGCCATCACCCTGACCGAGGCCGGGGCGGTGCTGCTGCGGGAGGCCCGGACCGCGCTCGACGCGGTCGAAGCCGCCGAGCGGCGAACCCGCCGTGCCGCGGCCGACCAGCCCGGTGTGGTGCTCGCCACCAAAGCCGGGGCGTCCAGCGGACTGCTGTCGAAGCTGCTGCACGCCTACGCCGCCGAACCGGGCGCCGCGGCGGTCGAGGTGGTGCTGTGCGGGCCCGGCCAGCCGGAGAACCTGCTGCGCGACGGGCGTGCCGACGTCGCCCTGCTCCACCGGCCCTACGACACGACAGCCGGATTCGACACCGAGGACCTGCACACCGAACGGCAGGTCGTGGTCCTGCCCGCGGGCCATCCCCTCGCCGACCGGGCGCACGTGCCGTTGGCCGAGGTCGCCGACCTGGCGAACCTGCCCCTGCCGCGCTGGCCCGGACGGGATGGCAGCTACCCGGACGGCCCCGGCCCTCAGGTCCGCGACCACACCCAGCTGTTCCAGCTGATCGCGCTCGGCCTGGCGTGCGCGGTCGTGCCCGAGTCGCTGCGGACCCAACTGCGCAACGATCACGCCGTCGTGCCCGTGCCGGACGCACCAACCGTCACGACCGTCATCGCCTGGCCACCGCACAGCAGGTCCAAAGCGGTCGCCGACCTCGTCCACACCGCGACGCGCCTCTGACCGGCACCGCTGCTCATCGGTCGCACCGAGCGTCACCGGTCCGTCGGGGCACCTCCGTGGCGCCCGGCCCACCACGACCCCGCTTCGCAGGGGTCCCCGCCCAGGGGATCCCTGTTCTTGATCCTGCCACCGCGGACCGACAGAACCGCCCCGCCGACCGCGGCCTGTGGACAACTCCCGACAGGCACGACAGCACGTGCCCGGCCACACCGGACTCGCCCAATCGGACACTTGGTATAGACCAATGGCGGTCGGATGCCGCAGTATCGGTCCTCGTGGCGCGCACAAGACACGTGATAGCCGTCGACGTCGGCGGTACCGGGACGAAAGCGGCCCTGGTCACCGGTGGTCCCGGCGGGGTGGTGGCGGTGAGGCAGCAGCGGCGCGCGACCAGGCCCGGCGGTGACGCCGTGGTCGAGGACGTGGCCGCCCAGGTCGCCGGGCTGCGCGCCGCCTCCGACCACCCGGTCGAGGCGGTCGGCGTGGTCGTGCCGGGCATCGTGGACGAGGTGACCGGCACCGGCGTCTACTCGGCCAACCTGGGCTGGGCGGACTACCCGTTCCGCGACCGGATCGCGGCGGCGACCGGCCTGCCCACCGCGTTCGGCCACGACGTGCGGGCCGGTGGCCTGGCCGAACTGCGCCAGGGCAACGCCCGCGACCTGACCGACGCGGTGATCATGCCGATCGGCACGGGCATCGCCGCCGCCCTCGTCCTGGACGGCCGGGTCTCGCCCGCGCCGGGCGAGATCGGGCACGTGGACGTCGGTCACGGCGACCCGTGCGGCTGCGGCCAGACGGGTTGTGTCGAGGCGCGGGCGAGCAGCGCCTCGATCGCCCGCCGCTACACCGAACGCACGGACCGCCAGGTCGGCGGCGCGGCCGAGGTGGCGAAACTGCTCACGGAGGGTGACGAGGACGCGGCGGTGGTGTGGCGCGAGGCCGTCGACGCGCTCGCGAAGGGCATCCTGCTGGTAGCCGCTCTGCTGGGGCCGCGAGCCGTGGTGCTCGGCGGCGGACTGGCGCTGGCGGGTCCGAAGCTGACGGATCCGCTGGGCGGACGACTGGACGAGCTGATCACGTTCCAGCGACGCCCGGAACTGCGGCTGGCCGCGTTGGGCGACGAGGCCGGGTGCCTCGGGGCCGCGCTGCTGGCCATCGACATGCTGGAGGAGAGATGAGCACGTGGGGTGGACCCGTGGACGTGACCCTGACCGGTGGTCGGGTCGTCACGCCCGACGGGGTGCTCGAACAGGGGTGGGTGGCGGTGCGGGACGGCCTGATCGCGGCCGTCGGCGAGGGGGCGCCACCGGACGGCCCGACGACGGACGTGGACGGCGGCTGGCTGGTGCCGGGCTTCGTCGACATCCACTGCCACGGCGGCGGTGGTGAGGCGTTCACCAGCGCCGACCCGGCCCGGGTGATCAAGGCGGCGAACGCGCACCGCAGGCACGGCACCACCACGCTGCTGGCCAGCCTGGTGTCCAGGCCGATCCCGGAGCTGGCCGACCAGGTCGAGGCGCTGACCGAGCTGGTGCGCGACAACGTGGTCGCGGGCATCCACCTGGAGGGCCCGTTCCTGTCCGCCGCGCGTTGCGGCGCGCACGACCCGGCGATCCTCCGCCCGCCGGACCGCGCCTCGATCGACCGGCTGCTCGACGCGGGCGGCGGCGCGGTCCGCATGATCACCGTCGCGCCGGAGCTGGAGCACGGCGTGGACGCGGTGCGCCACCTCGTCGCCAACGACGTCCTGGCCGCGATCGGCCACACCGACGCCACCGAGGCGCAGATCCGGCCGGCCGTCGAGGCGGGCGCGACGGTGGCCACCCACCTGTTCAACGGGATGCGCCCGCTGCACCACCGCGAGCCCGGACCGATCGGCGCGCTGCTGGACGACGAGCGCGTCACCGTCGAGCTGATCTGCGACCTGGTGCACCTGCACCCGACCGCCGTCCGCCTCGCCGCGCGGCACGCGGGCGTGCACCGGACCGTCCTGGTGACCGACGCGATCGCGGCGGCGGGCGTGGGCGACGGCGTCTACGACGTGGGCGGCCTGGAGGTGCGGGTGGTGGACGGCGTGCCGACGCTGGCCGGTGGCGCGTCCCTCGCGGGCAGCACGCTGACCATGGACGCGGCGTTCCGCAACGCGGTGCAGTCGTGCGGCCTGACCGTCGAGGAGGCGGTGCACGCCACGTCGACCCGGCCCGCCCGGCTGCTCGGCTTGCAGGGCCGCACGGGTGAGCTGCGCGCCGGTCTCGCGGCCGACGTCGTGGTGCTGGACGCCGAGCTGAGGCCGCGCGAGGTGATGAGCCGGGGCGCGTGGGTGAAAGACTGAGCTCGTGCCCGAAGACCACGAGAAGCTGGTGGCCGACGCGTTGCGCGCACAGGCCACCAGCTCCGGCGCGCACCCCCACGTGCCCGTGCGGCGGGTCCGCCCGGCGCTGGGCGCGGGGTGGGTGCTGCTGCTGGCGGTGCTGCTCGGGCTGGCCGCGGGCACGGTCGTGGCGGTCATGACGCTCAGGTAGTGCCTGTACCGTGGTCGCCGTGACTGTCGCGCTCACCTCCACGGTTGCCCTCGGTCCGGACTGGCTCGACCCGGCGATCCTGCTCAAGGGGCTCGGGCCGTACATGCTGGTCGGCCTGTGCTTCATCGTCTTCGCGGAATGCGGCCTGTTGGTGGGCTTCTTCCTGCCCGGTGACTCGCTGCTGTTCACCGCGGGCCTGTTCGTCGCCTCGGGGGTGCTGGAGTACCCGCTGTGGCTGGTGTGCCTGCTGCTCACGGTGTGCGCGCTCGCGGGCAACGTGGTCGGCTACTGGATCGGCCACCGCGCCGGACCGGCGCTGTTCAACAAGCCCGAGTCGAAGATCTTCAAGAAGGAGTACGTCGACAAGACGCACGAGTTCTTCGACAAGTACGGCGCGCGCGCGATCGTGATGGCCCGGTTCGTGCCGATCGTGCGGACGTTCATCACCGCCATGGCCGGCGTCGGGCGGATGGACGCGCGCAAGTACTTCACGTACTCGCTGATCGGCGGCGTCGCGTGGGCCGCGGGCCTGACGGTGCTCGGCTACTTCCTCGGCCAGATCCAGTTCGTCCGCGACAACCTCGAGATGATCCTGATCCTGATCGTGCTGATCTCGGTCGTCCCGATCATCATCGAGGTCGTCAAGGCGCGCCGCGAGAAGAAGAGCCTGCTCGCGCAGGAGGCGGCCGACATCACCCAGGTCATCGACCGGGTCGACGAGACCCAGCGCATCAAGCCCCTCGACTGAGCGCTACCCCAGGTCGAACATCGAGCCCGGGTTGAAGAGGTTCTCCGGGTCCAGCGCGCGCTTGATCTCGCGGTGGACCCGCAGGCCGACCGGGCCGATCTCGCGCGCCAGCCACTCGCGCTTGATCTTGCCGACGCCGTGCTCGCCGGTGATCGTGCCGCCGAGCGCCAGCCCCAGGGCCAGGATCTCGTCGAACGCCCGCCGCGCCCGCGCGAACTCGTCCTCCGACGCCGGGTCGTAGACGATCGTGGGGTGCATGTTGCCGTCGCCGGCGTGCCCGACCACGGCGATCCGCAGGCCCACCGACTCGCTGATCCGCTCGCACCCGGCGATCAGCTCGGCGATCTTCGTCCGCGGCACGCACACGTCGTCGGTCAGCCACGCGCCGTAGATCTCCAGCGCGTTCAGCACGGCGCGCCGCGCGGTCAGCAGGTCGCGCCCCTCGGAGAGGTCGTCGGTGGCGTAGACGAGCTCGGCGCCCGCCGCGACGCACGCCTGCTCGATCGCCGCCAGCTCGTGCCGCCCCGCCTCGCCGCCCGAGTCGGACTGGCACAGCAGCAGCGCCGCGCCCGCGTTCAGGTCGGTCTTCAGGTACTGCTCGACGGCCCGGATGGACGTGCGGTCCATGATCTCCATCAACGACGGCACGATGCCCTCGGTCACCACGCGGCTCACCGCGACGCCCGCCTCCGCCGTGCTGCCGAACGTGGCCACGAGCGTGGCGGGCGCCTGCGGCAACGGCCGCAGCGCCAGGGTCGCGCGGGTGATCACGCCGAGCGTGCCCTCGCTGCCGACGAACAGCTTGGTCAGGTCGTACCCGGCGACGCCCTTGACCGTGCGCCGACCGGTCCGCAGCAGCTCGCCGTCGGCCAGCACCACGTCGAGCCCGAGCACGGAGTCCGTGGTCACGCCGTACTTCACGCAGCACAGCCCGCCCGCGTTGGTGGACAGGTTCCCGCCGATCGTGCACCAGTCGTAGCTGGACGGGTCGGGCGGGTAGAACAGCCCGTGCTTCTCCACCGCGCCGCGCAGGTCGAGGTTCACCACGCCCGGCTCGACCACGGCCAGCCGGTTGTCCGGGTCGACCTCCACGATCGCGTTCATCTTCGTGGTGGCGAGCACCACGCAGCCCTCGACGGCGTTGGCCGCGCCGGACAGCCCGCTGCCCGCGCCGCGCGGCACTATCGGCGTGCGCGCGGCCGCACAGGCCCGCACGACCGCCTGCACCTGTGCCGCGGACGTGGGCAGCACCACCGCCAGCGGCTGCCCGTAGGGCGCCAGCGGCATCATGTCGCGCTGGTAGCTCGCGGTCACGTCGACGTCGGTCAGGACCGCGTCGGCGCCGACGGCGGAGCGGAGTTCGGCGAGCAAGGCCTCCATCCGTCCACGCTATCCCCGGTGACGGTGATCACTCCAGTCCGTGTTCACGCCGGTGCGAACCGCCACGTCCCCGAGGCTTCGGCAACGCGTTATCCCCATGTCGCCCAGGCGACGCCGGGGTCCCACGTAGGCTGCATGGCGTGGTGTTGTCCGCAACGTCCGAGACTGTCGCATTCGTTCAGCTCGACTCCGCAGGCCCGATGGCCGTGTGGCTGATCACGCTGAGCTTCATCTTCTTCGAGTGCGCCTTCATCTTCGGCCTGTTCCTGCCCGGCGATTCGCTGCTGTTCGCCGCCGGTGTGGTGCTCGCGTCCCACGAGGCCGAGCTGTCCGCCTGGCTGCTGTCGGGGGCCGCGCTCGCGGTGGCCGTCGTCGGCAACCAGATCGGCTACTACATCGGCCGGCACACCGGCACCCGCCTGCTGGCCCGCCGCGGCGGCAAGGTCCTCAACAAGGAGAACCTCGCCAAGGCCCGCGACTTCCTCGACCGACGAGGCTTCTGGGCGGTCGTGCTGGCCCGGTGGATCCCCTGGGTCCGCACGCTGGCGCCGATGATCGCGGGCGCGGCGCGGATGGACTCGAAGCGGTTCATGCTGGCCACGACCATCGGCGCGATCGCGTGGGTGCCGACGCTGGTGCTGGCCGGCTACTACGGCGCGGGCCTGCTGACCGCCGTGCCGTGGCTGGAGACGGTCGCGGTCGTCGTGAGCATCGCGTTCTTCGTCTTCGGCACCGCCTACGGCTTCTACCGGTACCGGCAGGAGATGAAGAAGCCGGTGGACGAAGAGGTCACCGCGGCGTCGTAACGCCTCACAGCACCTCCGTGATCACGAGGTCGGCGGCGGACTTGGACGCGTTCACCATGAGCGCGTTCACGTGGTCGGTGCCGTGCAGCACGCGTTCGCTCGCGTCCTCCACCGACCGCCCGTACCGGACGTGCCGGTCGATCAGCCGCGCCACCCGCAGGCCCTCGTCGACCATCAGGAACCACGCCTCGTCCAGCACGACCCGCACGCGCTTCCACTTGTCGTACTGCATCAGCAGGTAGTTGCCCTCGGTGACGACCAGCGGCACGGCCGGGTCGACCGGCACCGCGCACGCGATCGGCTCCTCGAGCTCGCGGCGGAACTCCGGCGCGTACACCACGTCGGGCCCGCACGCCTTCAGCCGCCCGAGCAGGTCGACGTAGCCGGGGACGTCGAACGTGTCCGGCGCGCCCTTGCGGTCGGCGATGCCCAGCCGGTCCAGCTCGCGCTGGGCCAGGTGGAAGCCGTCCATGCCGACCAGGGCGGCGTCCTCGCCCAGCGCGTCCACCAGCCGGCGCGCCAACGTCGACTTGCCCGAGCCCGGCGCGCCGCCGATGCCGAGGAGCTTGCGCTCACCGGTGTCCACCAGCAGCCGCGCCCGGTCGACCAGCTCGTCGAACTTCACCCGCTGTCCCGCCACCGTCCCAGCTCCTCCACCCAGTCCCACGCGGTGTGGCGCACCCGCACCGCGGCGACCTCGTTCGCGGACCGGACGGCGTCGTCCACCGCCAGGCCCTCGGCGACCGCGACCGCCAGCGCACCGTGCCACACGTCGCCCGCGCCGTTGGTGTCGCGTGCCTCGACAACAGGTACCGGTTGCGAGCCGGTGGCACCACCACGCGACCAGGTGACGGGACGCGGGCCGTGCGTGCGGATCACCAGCGGCACGCCCCTGGCGTGCAGCTCGGCCTCCGACAGCTCGAACGCGGCCGAGCACGCGGCCACGTCCACCAGCGGCAGCAGGTCGTCCAGCACGGGTTTCCAGCTGCCCGCGTCCAGCACCACGGGCACGCCGAGGCGTCTCGCGTGCCGTGCGGCCCCGAGGGCGAGCGGACCGAGGTGGCCGTCCACCAGCACCGCGTCCGCCGCCTCCACCAGCGCCGGGTCCACGGCGACGTCGGCGGCGAACCCGACGGCGTTGCGCGAGATCACGGTCCGCTCGCCGTCGCGCTCGCGCACCGCGACCATGCTCAGCGCCGGACCGCCGGCGCCGACCGAGCGCACCTCCACCGGGTGCAGCCGGGCCAGCGCGAAGTCGCCGAGCTCGCCGCCCAGCGCGGTCAGCAGCACGGCCCGGTGCCCCAGCGCGGCCACCGCGCGCGCCGCGTTCGCCGCCGGACCGCCGGGCGCCAGGTGCACGCCGAGCGACTGCACCTTCTGGCCGGGGACGGGGAACTCGGCCACCCGCTGGCTCACGTCGACGGTCGTCAGCCCGACACACAGCACAGAAGCCACGGCACGTCCCTCCTACCAGGTAAAGTCCCCACGCAATCGCTTGCGCCAGCCCGAACGGGGACGAGTCCATGGTCACCATGCGGGAGGTCGCCAGTCTCGCCGGCGTCTCCATCACCACGGTCTCACACGTGATCAACGAGACCAGGTCGGTCGCTTCGGCGACCAGGGAACGGGTGCTCAAGGCGATCGAGGAGACCGGCTACACCGGCGACGCCATCGCGCGCTCCCTCGTCACCGGCGGCACGAAGTCCCTCGGCCTCGCGGTGTCGCTGGTCTCGCACCCGTACTTCGCCGAGCTGATCGCGGCGATCGAGGGCGAGGCCACCAGGTCGGGCTACACGCTCGTGCTCATCGACACCCGCGACACCGCCGAGTCCGAGCAGGCCGCGGTGCGGATGCTCCGCTCACGGCGGGTGGACGGGGTGCTGCTCACGCCGACGTCCGGCTCGGCCGCGCTGCCCGAGCTGCGCCGGTTGGGCGTGCCGACGGTGCTGGTGGACCGGCTGACCGTGGCGAAGGACGTCGACCAGGTCGGCCCGGAGAACGTGCAGGCCACGTCCACGCTGGTCCGGCACCTGGCGGAGCTGGGCCACCGGCGGATCGGGCTGGTGTCCGGCCAGCCGGGGCTCGCGACCACGGACGAGCGCGTGCTCGGCTACCGGCTCGGGCTCGGCCGGGCGGGGCTCGCGTGGGACGAGGACCTCGTGCGGCCGTCGTTGGAGCCGCTGCTCGGGCAGGTCTCGGGCGTGGTGGTGAGCGACCACCAGGTGCTGGTGGACGTGCTGCGCACGGCGCGGGCCCGGGGTGTGCGGATCGGGTCGGAGCTGGCGCTGGTGACCTACGACGAGGTGGAGTGGGCCGAGCTGGTCGACCCGCCGCTGACGTCGATGGCGCAGCCGGTGGAGGAGATCGGGCGCACGGCGGTGCGGCTGCTGCTGTCCCGCATCGAGGACCCGGAGCGGGCGCCGGAGACGATCCGGCTGCCGCCCGTGCTGCGGCACCGGCGGTCGTGCGGCTGCCACTGACGGCTCGGCGCCGTGAGGCTCAGCTCCGTGACGGCGAGATCCCGTCGCGCTCCAGCAGGGCGGCGGCCTCCAGCGCCATCCACCCGCCGAGCTGGACGGACAGGTCGCGCTCCGGACCGCCGCCCCTGACCGCGGGCTCGGACCACTCCGGGCCGAACAGCGGTCCGCTCACCACCGCGGTCCGGTTCGCCCACACGGCGTTCGCCGAGGCGAACACGAGGTCCGCCGCGCGGGCCGCCTCGGGCCGGTCGAGCCGCAGCGCGGCCTGCGCCAGGTAGCGGGTGAGGATGCCGCTGAACAGGCCGCCGTCGCCGCCGCCGTGCCCGCGCAGGACGCCGTCGGTGGCCAGGTGCTTGTCGACGGCGTCGATGATCCGCGCCGCCTTGTCCTGGTAGCGGCCTCCCAGCTCCACGCACGCGCCGAGCACCACGCCCTGGCAGTAGGTGTAGAGGTTCTTCTCGACCTCGCGGACCGTGCCGTCGGGGTGCACGTGCAGCCCGTCCCACACCAGGCCGGTCTCCGGGTCCGCCAGGTTGTCCTCGATCCAGTCGACGACGGACCGGGCGCGGCCGAGGTCGGCCCGCGCGCCGAGCCGGGCGAACAGGATCGCCGCCGGACCGTTGGCGGGCACGTTCTTGAAGTCGTCGTCGCGCCGCCACCAGATGCCGCCGCCGCCGTGGTCGGTCCAGCCCTCGCGCAGGCGGTCGGCGATCGTGGCGATGGCCTTCGGCCTGGCGATCCCGACTTCCCGTTCGGCGCGCAGCAGCGCGAGGCCGAGCCACGCCACGTCGTCGTAGTAGTCGTTGGTCCAGCCGACCAGGTTGCGCACCCGGATGCCGCGCACGAGCCGCTGCACCAACGCCACCCGCGCGGCCTTCGGCGAGCGGAGCTGGGCGTCCAGGACGCAGTCCAGCAGGTGCGCCTGCCACCAGTAGCCGAACCGGACGTGCAGCCGGGCGGGCCAACCGGGCGGCCAGGCGACCGCGCCGAGGGCCGTGCCCGGAACTCCCCAGACCCGACGCAGGTGCCGGGACTCGACCGCGCGCTCGGCGACACCGGCGCGCGCGGCGAGGAGCTTCGGTGGTGACGTCACCTCACCAGCCTGCCGACTGAACCGTTCAAGAAGCTCGCCGGAACAGTTCCCAGTGGTAGAGCCCCATGGCGACGCTCGTGGTCAGGTTGTAGCTCGACACCTTCGGCCGCATGGGCAGCGAGACCACCAGGTCCGCCCGTGCCCGCACCTCGGGCGAGAGCCCGTGCCGCTCCGAGCCGAAGGCCAGCACGGCGTCGTCGGGGATCCGCACGTCGCGCAGCTCCCGGCCGTCGGCGTCGAACGCGATCACCGTGCCGCGGACCTCGTCGATCCCGTCGAGCCGGCCGACCGGCAGCGCGAAGTGCAACCCGGCGCTGCCGCGCAGCACGTTCGGGTGCCACGGGTCGACGTCGCCGAGCGACACCACCCCACCCGCGCCGAGCCCGGCCGCCACCCGGATCACCGCGCCGAAGTTGCCGAGGTTGCGCGGGTTGTCCAGCAGCACCAGCGGCGCACCGCGCGCAGCCCGCCCCCACTCGACCACGGGCCGTTCGGCGAGCCCCCCGACCCCGGTCGGGTGCGACCGCCCGATCACCTTCTCGAACTCGGCCACCCCCACCACCCGCGCCCGCTCGAAGACGTCCACGAGGTCGGGCGCGTGGGACCTCGCGAGCGCCACCGCCTTGTCCCGGTCGAGCACCACCACGGTCCCCACCGATCCACCGAACCGAACCGCGTGCTTGACCGCGTGAAACCCTTCGAGGACCACTACCGACATGCCGGGATGATGACTCACCCCTACTGGCACGACCAAGCCGAGAGCCGGGCGGGTACCCTGATGCGTCCGACCGACCGGGATTCAAGTACGAGCGGTGCTCGCATTTTGCCGATCTCCCGTCTTGCGGCATGATGGCCAGATTCCAGCTCGACAGGAATACCGGTACGGCAGCTTAGCGCGGTCGATGAGCAGAACAGGAAAAACCCTCGTGGTCGCAGGTGGGGAAAGCGGCAGCGGCGGCAACACCGACAAGTGACGTCGGACCGCCGGTGACGGGCCCACTCCGCGATATCGGGCCCGTCATGCCAAGTCCAACCGCACGCCGAACTTCCGGTAGGCGGGCAGGTTCCGCACCGTCAGCGTCGTTTCCGGCTGCCCGGCCTGGTTCAGCTCCCTGGTGAGCGCGTAGTCGTCCTGCTCGGTGAGCATCCCGATCTTGTCGAATGACGCCCGTTCGCCGACGGGGAGCCGAATCACGTACTGCGCGAACGGCACCGGCTCCGCGAACGAGGTCAGGAACTCGTCCGCCCGGTCGCCGCGCATCAACGGCAGGCACTTCGCGGGCCAGAACATGTCCACGGAAAGGCTCACCTCCCCGCCGCGCGGGACCCTCTCGTGGAGGTGGACGACCATCTTCAGCACGCCGTTGTCCAGCCACGACGTGGTGAAGTCGTACCTGGTCCCGCCCTCGCCGCGGACCTCCACGCTGCGCACGTGAGCCTGCACCCGGCGCCGGTGGCGCTTGGGCCAGTTCCAGTTGACGCGGTCGTGGAACGTGCAGAAGTACAGCACCTCGCACAGCGCGACGACGGTGAACGAAATGCGCTGCCGCACGTCGCCGTTCGGCTGGATGTCGACTTCCTGCACCCAGCTCTTCACCGACCATTTCTGGCCGTGGACCTTTTCCAGCCGGTCGCAGTACTCCAACAACAGCCTGCGTTCCAGGACGTCCCGACCGCGCCACACCACGCGGTTGACCACGAGCATCGCGAACACGACCGCAATGGCACCCGCCACCAGTGCCAGCCCCGCGGTTCGCACGTACCCGTGCCCCGCGGCGGCGGCCGTGAAGCCGCCGACCAGCGCGAGAGCCGCCCCGCCCTCCACCGGTCCCAGGATCGGCGTGTAGACCACGTAATCGCGCAACCGCTGACCGACCGCCGAGGCCGGCGTCCTGCGCCTTGCCCGGTGCACCGGTTCGCGAACGTCAAGACTTGCCCGAGCCACCCCCATCGCCGACCGCCCTTCCCCGACCCATAGCTGAAGGGTAAGGCACCGGACAGCCCTGGAAATGAGATTGGTACGGACGGGTCGGGCGATTAGGCCACCCCGGTGAGGGACGAATGGCCGCTTTATCGCTGATTGGTGAACTGCACTGAATTACAGGCCTGTTCATCGCGTCGTTTGAGGTAGTAACCGGTCCACGAGACCAGCACGACGACCGCCACGAGCACCTGCACCAGGCGTGCCGCGGAGTCCGGGTAGAGGACGCCGTCGATGTAGGTGTCGATGAAGCCGTTCGCGAGCTGGGGTCGGCCGGCGGCGGCGCGGAGCTCGTTCTCCAGCCACGTGAGGGGGCAGGCGAGCGGGAACAGGACGATCAGCAGGCCCCAGGTCGCCATCGCCAGGTGGAAGTACAGCACCCTCGGCCACCGCCAGGCCAGGAACCCGCCGACCACCAGGAAGAGCAGGACGGCGAAGTGCACCACCATGACCAGCTCGGCTAAAGCGTGCGCGACCATAGCGACCTCCCTGCTTCCCACAGTAGGCCGCCAAGCGATCACGTGCCCGCCAATTACGGGCACCCCGGGTTCAGCCCGGGTTCAGCCCCGGGGCAGCGCCTGCCACGGCACCCGGCCGGCCACGTCCAGCAGCAGGTCGGCCAGGTGGGCGAGCGGGGCCTGCAGCAGCGGGCCCGGCACGGCGGCGGCGAGGTTGTGCTCGTCGAACGCGATCGCCACGCCGTTCGCCCGCGGGTCCTGCAACAGGGCCTGCGTGAGGCCGGAGGCGAGCAGCGCCGAGGCGAACGCGGGGTTGCGGCGGCGCACCTCGTAGCGCGCGTCGAACGCCGGGTCGCCGGTCTCCACGAACTGCTCGAACAACCCCCACACGCTGTCCTCGCGCGGGCTGATCAGCACCCACGGCCCCGGCATCGGGCGCGGCACGACCACCACCGCGTAGGTGCGGTACTCCGACGTGACCACGTTGTCCGCGCGGAACACCACCTCCACGGCCAGCACGGGCACACCGCGCCAGTGGCCGACGAGCTGGAACTTCACCCGGCTCCGGTCGGCCTCCAGCATCCGCCCGACCTGCGGCACGCGTTCCTGGAAGCCCTGGTCCTCGGCGACGAACCGCCACCCCAGGGACGCCTCCAGCGCCCGCATCTGCTGCTCCCACTGGTTCACGAACTGCTGGTTCGTGAACGGGTTCCGCTTGCGGCGCGACAACCCCACGGCGACCCCGACGCCCAGGATCGCCACGATCACCAGCAGCAGGACCAGGGCGCCGGCCATGTCAGGCCAGGCCCAGGTCGGCCAGGTCCAGCAGGTACCGGTACGGCAGCCCGGCCTCCTCGATCACCTCGCGCGCGCCCGTGCCGCGGTCGACGACCGTCGCGACGCCGACCACCGTGGCGCCCTGCTCGCGCAGTGCCTCGACGGCGGTCAGCACGCTGCCACCGGTGGTGGAGGTGTCCTCGACCGCCAGCACCCGCTGCCCGGCGACCTCGATGCCCTCGATGCGCCGCTGCATGCCGTGCTGCTTGGCCGCTTTGCGCACGACGAACGCGTCCAGCACCTCGCCCGCGTTCGCGGCGGCGTGCATCATCGCGCACGCCACCGGGTCCGCGCCCAACGTCAACCCGCCCGCGGCCACGTAGTCCCAGTCGGCGGTGAGCTGCCGGAGCAGCTTGCCGATCAGGGGTGACGCGGCGTGGTGCAGCGTCGCCCGGCGCAGGTCGATGTAGTAGTCGGCCTCGGCTCCCGAGGACAGCGTCACCTTGCCGTGCACCACGGCCAACTCGCTCACCAACCGCGCCAGCTCGGCCTTCGCCGCGGCGTCCAGGACCACTTCAGTTCGCACGGCTGCCAAGAGTGTCATACCGCGCCGTACGCTGGCACACCGTGACCCTTCCCGGCACCGACACCTTGATCATCGAGCAGCCCTGGGGCGTGCTGCGCCACCTGCTGGGCACCAGGTACCGAAACGACGTCTACGACGGCGGCGGCGCGTTGGTCGCGTCGGTCTCGGAGCGCCGGTTCCTCGGACCGCTGCGGAAGTTGTTGCGCGCCACCGCGTTCTCCGGCCGGACGACCTTCGACCTCGCCCTGGCCGACCGCGGGCGGCAGCTGCTGCTGATCCGCAAGGGGTCCGGCAAGCCGCCGACGCGCGTGACGTGGCCGGACGGGTCCGTGGTCGGCTCCGTGCGGCACGAGGGGCACGGCGCTTACGGCCTGCTCGACGCGGCCGGGCAGCGGCTGTGCCTGCTGCACGAGGTGGCGTCGTTCAGCCCGGGCGCGATCGCGAAGCGGGACGGGCGGCGCGTGCGGCGGGACGTGCTGAGCATCCGGCCGGGCACGCCGGACCCGGTCCGCTCGCTGGCGATCGCGGCGGCCGTGGCGTACGACGTGGTGCGCGGGGTGGGGACGAACCACACCAGTGCCGGCGGGTTCGACTTCCCCACGTTGACCTGAGCTCGAGCTGACCGGCGCGCGTCCAGCCTCGACGCCGACCAACGCACCGCGCCCCGTGCCGCTTCCGGACTCAGCCGGACTCGTCCACCGCGGACCCACCGGCTGGTGCACCATCCGCCGTACCCGGTTCATCACCATCGGACTCACCTGGGCTCGTCCGCGGTCGGACGAACCCCGGCTCGTGCACCGCCGGAGCTACGCAGGCGTCCCCGCCAAGGGGACCCCTGCTTTTATTCTGCCCCTGAGGTCAGACAATTCGAGGTGGTCAGGCCGGCGCCTGTGGACAACTCCGCGGAGCCCTCGGCCTCAGGCCTGACCACACCTCGTCTACCAGGCGTCCTCGGTGAACTTGTTCGGCTCGTCGTCGTCATCGTCGCGGCGACCACCCGGCCGGGACGAACCCGCCGAGACGACGTCCTCCGGGTCGTTGCCCTCCTGGATCGCCGTGTACGCGCGCTGCAAGTCCGGCACACCGGTCTGCAGAGCGCGCTGCACGCCCTCGTCGTCCACGGCCCGCCCGGACGCGATGTCCTCCCAGGACATCTCACCCGCGTCGACCCGCCGCGCCAGCTCCTTCAGCTCACGAGGCGCACCGGGGCTGTTGGCGAACCGCGAGATCTCGGCGAAGTCCGCCTGCGTCAGCCCGCGCGACCGCAGCTGCACCTGGCTCGCCGCCCGCGCGGTCTCCTCGACGTTCGCCATCCGCTTCTCGACGTCGGCGACCAGCGCGTCCAGCTTCGCCTTGTCGTACGGGAACGTCACTGCCCATCACCTCCACCGGAACCCGACCCGGAGCCCGAACTCGCGCCGGCCGGAGCGGGCGCCGGTGATGTGGGTGGCGGCTGGTTGTAGCGGCCGTTCGCCGCGTTGCCCGCCTTGCCCAGGCCGTACGCGCCCAACCCGACACCGATCGCCCCGGACTTCGCCGCGGCCACGCCGTTGTCGTACTTCTCCTTGCCGTCCTGGTACCCGTCGACCACGTCGAGCAGGTCGCTGACGTCGCGCACGTCCTTCAGCTTGGACAGCGCGGTGCCCATGGCGACGATGCCGTCGATCATGCCCTGGACGCCCTCGATCAGCGTCTGGATGGAGATGATGATCTTGCGGATGGCGTCCACGATCTGGATCGCGTCGTAGACCATCCACACCGCACGGCCCCAGCCGACGACCGGGATCCACGCCGTCATCGCGGCTTCCATCAGCTTGCCGACCAGCATGTCCAGCAGCGTCAACGCCAGGCCGCACGCCGTGCGGCAGGTGCTGGCCGTGGACCGGAACTGGTTGCCGATGATCCGCGCGATCTGCGAGTCCGCCTCGATGGCGATCACCCACATGGTGCCCATGCGCGTCTCGAACGCCTTCGCCGCGTCACCGTCCCAGTGCGACGACAGCTGCTCGGCGCCCGCGTCCACGTTGTGCCGCACGGAGTCGAGCGCCTTGGCGACCCGGTCCCACGCGTTGGCGTTCTCGTCGATCTTCTCGAAGTCGCCGAGCAGCGGCTTGATCAGCGCGTCGAGCAGGTTCTCGCCGGTGACCTTCTCGTAGATCCAGTTGACGCCCTGGATCTTCCAGCCGGCCTTCTCGATGAGCTCCTTGGTCGACTGCCGGCCGGGCCGGTCCTCCGCGGCGGCGCTGAGCGCGGCCGACGGGTCTTCGACGTCCGCGTACGCGGTCACCGGCCACCTCCGAGCGACGGCGCCTCGGCCACGGCGTGGAGCTGGGACAGCACCCGGTCGAGGACGCTCATCACCATCTCTTCGTTCTTCTCGTACATGTCGGCGGCCTTGTTGAGGCTCTCCGCCTCCTTGACCATCATCTGGTTCGCGAAGTCGAGGGTCTCCCCGTACAGGGAGGCCACGCCCGTCACGATGGGCTGCAGCAGCGAGAGCAGACCGGTGAACCCCGAGGTGTCGCCGCCCTTGGAGATCGCGTGGTCCTTGATCGTCATGAAGTGCTGCGCGTTGCGGCTCAGCAACTCGCCGTAGCCGCGGAGCTCGGGCGGCTCCACGCTGAACTGTTCGCCCATGGACGGTTCCTCCCTGTTCCAACTAGTGGAGTGGGACGGACCGGACCGGGTTCGGGTTCCCGGCTCTTCTAAGTGCGTCCTCGTCCGCCCGCCGCGCGGGAGGCTATCCGCCTGACCAGCGCGCGCGGAACCAGCCGCACCAACACCGTGATGGCTTTGTACTGGGCGCCCGGCACGGACACCGGCTTGCCCGCGCGCAGGTCGGCGAGGCCGTCGTGCACCACCCGGTCGGCGTCGAGGTAGAGCACGTCGGGCGTGGCGGACATGTCGATCTTCGCCCGTTGGTGGAACTCGGTGCGCACGAATCCCGGGCACAACGCCATCACGCGCACGCCCGTGCCCGCCGTGGCCATCGCCATGCCCTCGGAGAACGCGGTCACCCACGCCTTGTCGGCGCTGTAGGTCGTGCCGCGGCCGGGCAGGAAGCCCGCCACGCTGGACACGTTGACCACCGCGCCGCGCCCGCGCGCCACCATCCCCGGCAGCGCCGCGCGGGTCAGCCGCAGCACGCTCGTCACGTTCACGTCCAGCTGGGACTGCAGTTCGAGCGGGTCGGCGGTGAAGAACTCGTTCGAGATCGCGAAGCCCGCGTTGTTGACCAGCAGGTCGACCTCGCGTTCGGCGAGGAAGTCGGCGACCTTGGTCCGGCCGGCGTCGGTGGCCAGGTCGGCGGGCAGCACCTCGGCGGTGATGCCGTGCGCGGCGCGCAGCTTGGCCGCCGTCTCCTCCAGCCGCCGTTCGTCGCGGGCGACGAGCACCAGGTCGTGGCCCTCGGCGGCGAGCCTGCGGGCGAACGCGGCGCCGATGCCCGACGACGCGCCCGTCACCAGGGCGGTCGGCGGCGTCACGGCTTGCGCCCGAACTGCGGGCGGTGGACCTCGCCACCGGTGTCGGACTCGGGGTCGGCCTCGAACGGGTCGATCACGTCGGCCAGTTCGCCGAGGTCGCGCAGCAGCCGTTCCAGGCGGGCGGGGGTGGAGTTGGGCGGTGCGGCGGCGAGCACCCAGTCGTTCTCCAGCCAGACTACGGTGACGTCACCGCCGATCTCCTCGGCGGCGTCGACCAGGTCCGGGTTGATGAGCTTGCGCGCGGCGGGCAGCTCGCTGACGAACGCGTACCGCGAGCCGACCGGTCCGAGCAGGTCGGGCATCTGGTCGCGTTGGAACGGCACGCTGGGCAGCCACAGCTCGATGACCACGGGCAACGCCCGGCGGCAGCGCACGCCGACGAGCACGGAGTTGACCTTGCCGCCGGTCTCGTGGTCGAGCACGTAGACCTGGCGGCGGCCGTCGGCGGTGAAGGTGGAGCCGGCGACGACGTCCTTGGCCACGCCGACGCCGTAGTAGGCGATCGCGCCGCTCTCCCAGCGGGTGGGCAGCACGTGGTCGGTCTCCTCGAACTGCCAGCCGCGCAGCGCCGCCCAGCGGCGGCGTTCGCGGTTTCGCGCGGTTCGCTGTGCCCGGTCGGTCGCGAGCAGGGCGAACCCCGCGACGCCCGCTACCGCGGCGACGGTGAACCAGACCCACGCCGGTATGCCCACGGTGCGAGAGTAGCGGGCGGCGATGAACAAACGAAGATCACTTGGGGCGTGGGTCGCGCAAACGGATCAAGCTGTTACCCGTCTCGCCGGTAGGGCACGGCGGCGGCTCAGGCACGTCCGACGACGGCCGGCCACTACTTATCCACAGGCCACAGCGTTGTCCACAGGCACGCCCCGACCACCCACCCGGTGTCGGTCCCGGCCGGCAGAGTAAAAATCGGGGATCCCCCGGTCGGGGACCCCTGCGGAGCGAGCTCCGAACGAGGGACCGCGGAACGCGGGCGAACGCGGAACGGCGGAACGCCGGACAGCGGAACCACCCGACCTCCGGACTCCCGAACTCCCGAACTCCCGGACTCCCGGACTCCCGGACTCCCGGACTCCCGGACGGAACGCTACGGAGCGGCGGGCGTGGTCAGGTCGTGAGGCGGCGGGAGCGCTCGGGAGCCGGTTGTCCCGGCTGCACCGAGCGCGTCCCGCCGACCTGGGGCGAACGTCGAGCGCGCCGGGATCAGGCCTTGCCGACGATCAGGCCCGAGTGGTCGTCCAGCACCTCGACCTTCACCGTGTCACCGTCACGCACCTCGCCCGCCAGCAGCTCCTTCGCCAGCTGGTCGCCGATGGACGACTGCACCAGCCGCCGCAACGGCCGGGCCCCGTACACCGGGTCGAAGCCGTTCAGCGCCAGCCACTCGCGCGCGGCCGGGGTGACGTCCAGGGTCAGCCGCCGCTGCGACAGGCGTTGCCCCAGCCGATCCACCTGGATGTCCACGATGGACGTCAGCTCCTCGGTGGCCAGCGAGTGGAACACCACGACGTCGTCCAGCCGGTTGAGGAACTCCGGCTTGAAGTGCGTCCGCACGATCGACATGACGGCGTCGTTGCGCTGCCGCTCGTCCAGGGTGGCGTCCGCGATGACGTGCGAGCCGAGGTTCGAGGTCAGCACCAGGATGGTGTTGCGGAAGTCGACCGTGCGGCCCTGGCCGTCGGTGAGCCTGCCGTCGTCGAGCACCTGCAGCAGCACGTCGAACACGTCCGGGTGAGCTTTTTCGACCTCGTCCAGCAGCACGACCGAGTACGGGCGGCGGCGGACCGACTCGGTCAGCTGCCCACCCTGGTCGTAGCCGACGTACCCGGGAGGCGCGCCGACCAGGCGGGCCACCGAGTGCTTCTCGGAGTACTCGCTCATGTCGATCCGGATCATCGCCCGCTCGTCGTCGAACAGGAACTCCGCCAGCGCCTTCGCCAGCTCCGTCTTGCCGACGCCGGTCGGGCCGAGGAACAGGAACGAGCCGGTCGGCCGGTCCGGGTCCGCCACGCCCGCACGGGTGCGCCGCACCGCGTCCGACACGACCCGCACCGCCTCGGCCTGCCCGACCACGCGCTTGGCCAGCTCGTCCTCCATCCGCAGCAGCTTCGCCGTCTCGCCTTCGAGCAGCCGGCCCGCCGGGATGCCCGTCCACGCGGAGACCACGTCGGCCACGTCGTCCGGCCCGACCTCCTCCTTCAGCATCACGGCGGCGTCCTGGGTGGTGCGGGTGGCCGCCTCCAGCTCCTTCTCCAACGCCGGGATGCGCCCGTACCGCAGCTCGGCGGCCCGGCCGAGGTCGCCGTCGCGCTCGGCCCGCTCCGACTCACCGCGCAGCTGCTCCAGCTGCTCCTTCAGGTCGCGGACCTTCTCGATCGAGCCCTTCTCGTTCTGCCAGCGAGCCGTCAGCCCGGACAGGTCCTCGCGCTGCTCGGCCAGCTCGGCGCGCAGCGCGGCCAGGCGTTCCACCGAGGCCGGGTCCGACTCCTTGGCCAGCGCCATCTCCTCGATCTCCAGCCGGCGCACGGCGCGTTCCACCTCGTCGATCTCGACCGGGCGGGAGTCGATCTCCATGCGCAGCCGGGACGCGGACTCGTCCACCAGGTCGATGGCCTTGTCGGGCAGGAAGCGGGCGGTGATGTACCGGTCGGACAGGGTCGCGGCGGCGACCAGGGCGGCGTCGGTGATGCGCACGCCGTGGTGCACCTCGTAGCGGTCCTTGAGGCCGCGCAGGATGCCGATCGTGTCCTCGACCGACGGCTCGCCGACGAGGACCTGCTGGAAGCGGCGTTCCAGGGCGGCGTCCTTCTCGATGTGCTCGCGGTACTCGTCCAACGTGGTCGCGCCGACCATCCGCAGCTCGCCGCGGGCCAGCATGGGCTTGATCATGTTGCCCGCGTCCATGGCGGACTCGCCGGTCGCGCCCGCGCCCACGATCGTGTGCAGCTCGTCGATGAACGTGACGACCTGGCCCGCGGAGTCGGTGATCTCCTTGAGCACGGCCTTCAGCCGCTCCTCGAACTCGCCGCGGTACTTCGCGCCGGCCACCATCGAGCCGAGGTCGAGCGCGACGACCTTCTTCCCGCGCAGGCTCTCGGGCACGTCGCCCGCGATGATCCGCTGGGCCAGGCCCTCCACGATGGCGGTCTTGCCGACGCCCGGCTCGCCGATCAGCACCGGGTTGTTCTTCGTGCGGCGCGACAGCACCTGCACCACGCGGCGGATCTCGGTGTTGCGGCCGATGACCGGGTCCAGCTCGCCCTTGCGCGCGCGTTCGGTCAGGTCGACGCCGTACTTCTCCAACGCCTTGTAGGTGCCCTCCGGGTCCGGGCTGGTGACCCGCGCCGAGCCGCGGACCTTGCCGAACGCCTCCTTCAGCGCCTCGGGGTGCGCGCCGTGGCGGCGCAGCAGGTCGGCGACCTGGCCGCCGTGGTGGGCGAGGCCGACCAGCAGGTGCTCGGTCGACACGTACTCGTCACCCATCTCGGTGGCGAGTTCCTGCGCCTTGCTCAGCACGCGGACGGCGTCGCGGGAGAACTGGGGCGCCGACACGGACGACCCGCTGGCCGCGGGCAGCGCCCTGGTCAGCTGCTCCAGCTCCTTGTGCACCTGCTTCGGGTCCGCGCCGACGGCGGAGAGCAGGGGCGCGGTCAGGCCGTCGCCCTGGGCCAGGAGCGCGCCGAGGAGGTGGACCGGGCCGACGTCGGGGTTGCCCGCGATGGTCGCTGCCTGCACGGCGGCGGACACGGCCTGTTGCGTCTTCGTGGTCGGGTTGAAAGCGTCCATTCCTCACCTCGGTCGGTGTTCGTGCGCAAGGGGCCGGCGTGCGCCACCGGCCATCACTCAGGTCAACGTCAGAAAAGTTGAGCCAGTTCCGCTCAACCTAGTGGAATCGTGTGGTGTGGGCCACGGCGGCGTGCCCTGCCGAAACTCGGGTGCGTCCGGTCGACTCCCACCGCGACGATCTGCGCATGACCTCACTGGTGCACCACATCACCTTCGACTGCGCGAACGCCTACGAGCTGGCCGGCTTCTGGAGCAAGGTGACCGGCCTGCCGGTCTCCGAACACGACTTCCCGGGTGACCCCGAAGCCCTGGTCGCGGTGCCCGGCGGGCCCGGGTTGCTGTTCATCCAGGTGCCCGAGCCCAAGACCGTGAAGAACCGGGTCCACCTCGACCTCCAACCCGACACGACGCGTGACGCCGAAGTGGAGCGACTGCTCGGGATCGGGGCGGCGCTGGTGTCCGACATGCGCCGGCCGGACGGCACGGGGTGGGTCGTGCTGGCCGACCCGGAGGGCAACGAGTTCTGCGTTGAACGCAGCGCAGCCGAGCGGTCCGAGCAGGCCTGAGGCCGGTCACCCACATGTAGCAGCCGGTTGTCCACAGCGGCCCGCGAGTTGTCCACAATCCGCAGGTGGGCATCCACAGGCGACTGCGGCCCACCACACCAGGCCGGCCTGCCGGCCGCCACTGGGGTGAACATCGGCCGGTAAACCCCGATCGGACGTCCCGCCGACGTGGCCGGCGTGTTACCCGGCCCACGTCCCCTGAGGAGTCGTGCGTCTGGCGGTGGGCCGCAAGCGCTGGATTCGGTATATGTGGAAGGGAATGACCACCCGTTCGCGGGAACGTTGTGCGACCGTCCGTAATCGCACTGCACTCGAAGGTGGCATCAAGGAGTCGACCGGCCAGTTGGCGGGTTAGTGTCCCCTCGTCGGGATGGAAGCTTGACGAGGACGTAGCGCCCTTGCTGGCGCCGCCAGAAACGTGGAGACTGCGCCCGGACCATGACTGCGAACGCCGTGTTGAGCCCCATCCCGAGCCCGCCACACCGCGAACCTCCTCCTGGTGTCACCGCTATGGTGCGGATGATCCGGGAGAGCTTCGCGGTGGTGGAGCCGCGCGCCGAAGAGGTAGCCAAGTTCTTCTACGGCATGCTCTTCAGCCTCGCGCCGGCGACCCGTGAGATGTTCCCCGCGAACATGGAGGTCCAGCGCAGCCGACTGCTGCGCGCCCTCGTCCACGTCGTGCAGATGGTGGACAGACCGGACGACCTGATCCCGTTCCTGCGCCAACTCGGGCGCGACCACCGCAAGTTCGGCGTGGTCAACGTGCACTACGAGTCCGTCGGCACGGCGTTGCTGGCGGCGGTGAAGAAGTTCGCCGGGCCCGCGTGGACGCCGAAGGTCGAGATGGCCTGGGCCGAGGCGTACACGATCATGGCGCGGGCGATGCAGGAGGCGGCGGCGGCCGACGACGGCCCGGCCTACTGGCACGCGACCGTGCTCGACCACCAGCGGGTGAGCTGGGACCTGGCGGTCGTGCGGCTGCAGCCGGATCACCCGGTCGGGTACCGCGCCGGGCAGTACGTGAGCGTCGAGACGCCGCAGCGCGCTCGGCTGTGGCGGTACTACTCGCCCGCGAACGCGCCGCGTGACGACGGCATCATCGAGTTCCACATCCGTTCGGTCGAGGGCGGGTGGGTCAGCCGGTCGATCGTCGGGCACACCCAACCGGGTGACGTCTGGCGTCTCGGACCGCCGATGGGCCGGCTCGGCGTGGACCGGAAGTCCGGGCGGGACGTGCTGATGGTCGCCGGCGGGACCGGGGTCGCGCCGATGCACGCGATCATCGACGAGATGGCGCAGTGGGGCGAGAACCCGCGCGTGCACCTGTTCATGGGCGGGCGGACCCGCGAGGACTTGTACGACCTGGACAACCTCCAGCGGTTCGCGATGACCAACCCTTGGTTGACCGTCGTGCCGGTGCTGGAGTCCGACCCGGGCGCGCGTGGCGTGGAGCAGGGCACGCTCGCCGACGTGGTCACCCGTTACGGGGCGTGGGAGGAGCGGGACGTGCTGGTGTGCGGCTCGCCGTCCATGATCCGGGCCACCGTGTCGCGGATGCTGGTCGCCGGCACCCCGCTCGACCGGATCAAGTACGACCCGTTCACGCTGGACTGAACCGCTACCTGAAACTTTTTCACGTTTGCCGCCGGGCCGTGCGGGACTTTCGGCTGCCCAACGCGATCCGGCCGGTCACAGCCGATCGGCCCACGCCGTGCTGGTCACGGCCACGGTGCCCTGGTCACGCCGTGCTGGTCACGGCCGCGCCGGCCGCGCCGCGCCCAGCACGGCCGCCAGCGTGCCCGGCCGACTGGTCTGCGGGCAGTGTCCGCCGTCGACCTCGATCGCCTCGACCCCGAGCCGTTCGCGCGCGGCGCGGCGCATCCACGACGGCCGCAGCGTGCGGTCGTCACGCGGCAGGACGTAGGTCGACGGCAGGTCAGGCACCTCGTGCACCTCGCGGTACGTCGCGGCGGGGTAGAACAGGCGCAAGGTGCGCAGCCCGGCGCGCACACCGGCCAGGTCGCAGTCGTGGAACAGGAAGTACGAGGCCACCACGGGGTCCGCGGTGGGCGGTTCGGTGAGGGAGCGCCACTCCGGGTTGAACATCTCGCCCGTGTCGACGGCCAGTTCGTCCGCCAGCGACACGGGGCCGGGGATCATCGCGGCGATCCAGGCCAGGTGGGACGCGCCGAGGGCCCGTGCGATGGCGGGCATCAGCAGGCCGGCGCCGGAGTGCCCCACCAGGACCGGGGCCAGCGCGTCGCCCGCCTGGGCGCGGGCGATCGCGGCGTAGTCGACGGCGCGCAGTTGCGGCTGGTCGGTCGGCAGGTCCACGGCCACGGTGCGGTGGCCGCGTTGGCGGAGCAGGTCCTCCACCGGGCGCCAGGCCGCGGGCGACTGGGTGGTGCCGTGCACGAAGACGTAGTCCACGGGGTCCAGTCTGGCGCGGGTCGCCCGGTTCGGTCGGCCGCCAGGTTGGTAGGGCGACGGCAGGTCGGTAGGGCGGTAGGGCGGTGGCCGGTTGGTAGGGCGGCAGGGCCGGGCCGGTCGTCGCGGCCGCCGTCATCGGGAGATTCCGGCGTCGGGGGCGTGGGGGTTCAGGGCGGTGGGGGTCGGCGTCGCGGGGTTCCTCATGCTTAACCGAGGTACGGGAACAGTGTTTCCGTACACTTTCCCGAGATGATCACCCTATTGGGCGACACATCAGGCGGCTCAGCGCTTCGAGTTCGGCTTCCAGACGACCAGTGCCGTCTCGTGCCGCACCGGCACCAGGTCACGGCGGTACGACGCGTGCACCGACGCGGCGGCGTGCTCGGCGGCGGCCATGGCGGAGGCCAGTTGTTCGGTCAGCTCCTGCACCCTCGCGCGCAGCGCGCCGACCTCGTTCTCCAGCTCGATGATCCGCTTGACGCCCGCGAGGTTGACGCCCTCCTCCTGCGAGAGGCGTTGCACCTCGCGCAGCAGCACGATGTCGCGCATCGAGTACCGGCGCCCGCCGCCGGACGTGCGGCCCGGCGACACCAGGCCGAGCCGGTCGTACGCACGCAGGGTCTGCGCGTGCAGACCCGACAACTGGGCCGCCACGGAGATGACGAAGAACGGGGTGTCCTCGTCGGTGCCGGGCGGGAACGGGAAGCTCACACCGACCTCTTCTCCAACAGGGCGTTGAGCTCCGCGCGCGGGTCGTGCTTCGCCGTCGCCGACGCGTAGTTCTCCAACGCCTCCCGGGCTGCGGCGTCCATGTTGTTCGGCACCGCGACGTTCAACGTGATGAGCAGGTCGCCGACCTGGCCGTCGCGCTTGGCGATGCCCTTGCCCTTGGCCCGCAGCACCCGACCGCTGGCCGTGCCGGCGGGAACCTTCAACGTCACCTTGCCCTCGAGCGTCGGCACGGTCAACGTGGTGCCGAGCGCCAGCTCGGGGAAGGTCACCGGAACGGTCACGGTCAGGTCGTTGCCCGACCGGCCGAAGATGGGGTGCGGGTTGACGTGCACGAGCACGAACAGGTCGCCGGCGGGCCCGTTGTTGCGCCCCGGCTCACCCTGCCCGGCCAGCCTGATCCGCTGGCCGTCGTCGACGCCCGCCGGGATGCGGATGGTCAACGTGCGGGTCTTGGTGCTCACGCCGTCGCCCGCGCACTCCGGGCACGGGTCGTCCACGATCCGCCCGGTGCCCCGGCAGTCGGCGCACGGCTCGGAGAACGCGAACGCGCCCTGGCTGCGGGTGACCAACCCGGCGCCGCCGCAGTTCGTGCACGTCCGCGGGGACGTGCCGGGACGCGCGCCGGAACCCGCGCACGTGCCGCAGGTCGCCGGGCTGGACAGCCGCATGGGCACGGTCGCGCCCTTGACGGCCTCGGTGAAGTCGATCCGGACGTCGGTCTCGACGTCCTCACCGCGCCTCGGCCTGGTCGCCGACGCGGACGTGCCGCCCCGGCGGTTGAACAGGCCGCCGAGCAGGTCACCGAGCCCGCCCATGCCGCCGGCCTGCTGCGCGCCCTGGCGGCCGAACAGGTCGCCGACGTCGAACCCGCCGCCGGTGCCGAACCCGCCGGGGAACCCGCCGCCTCCGGAGAAGAGGCGGCGGGCCTCGTCGTACTGCTTGCGCTTCGCGGTGTCCGACAGCACGCCGTACGCCTCGGACACCGCCTTGAACCGCGTCTCGGCCTTGGCGTCACCGGGGTTGGCGTCGGGGTGCAGCTCCCGCGCCAACTTCCGGTACGCCTTCTTGATCTCGTCGGCCGAGGCGTCGGAGGTGACGCCCAGCTCGCGGTAGAAGTCCTTCTCGATCCAGTCGCGAGCGCTCAACGGACGCCGCCCCCCTTCTCAGTCCTGCTGCTCTTCGACCGGCTTCTCGACGGCCTCTTCGACGACCGGCTGCTCGGCGGCCGGCTCGTGGTCGGTCACGGCGACCAGCGCGGGCCGCAGCACGCGCTCGCCGAACCGGTAGCCGCGGCGCAGCACGGCGGTGACGGTCGGCCCGCTGACGTCCGGCGAGGTGCCGTGCTGGACGGCCTCGTGGACGGACGGGTCGAACTCCTCGCCCTCGTGCCCGAACGGCTCCAGGCCGGTGCCGTGCAGCGCGCCGACCAGCTTGTCGGCCACGGCCTTGAACGCGCCGGTGAGGTCGCCGTGCGTGCCGGCCCGCTCGATGTCGTCGAGCACGCCGAGCAGCTCGCCGGCCACCTGCGCCTTGGCCGTGGTGATCACCAGTTCCCGGTCGCGCTCGACGCGCTTGCGGTAGTTGGCGTACTCCGCGGTCAACCGCTGCAGGTCGGCGGTCCGCTCGTCGAGCTGGGCCTTCAGCTCGACGGACGGGTCGTCGGCCACGGCCGCTTCGGCCTCCGGCTCGGGCGCGGCGTGCTTGCCGCTGCCCTCCGAACCGGTCTCGGGCGCGCCGGTCGTACCGGCCTCCGGCTCGGCCGGGGCGTCGGCGCGCGCGTTCTCGTCCGCCGGGTTCTCCCGCACCTGACCCGTCTCCGGGTCGATGCGCCTGCGGTCGCGCACCACCACGTGGGGCTGTTCCTCGGGCTGGGTCACTTCTTCTCGTCCTCGTCGACGATCTCCGCGTCCACCACGTCGTCGGCCTTCGGCGCGTCACCGGCGGCGGCGCCTCCGGTGGCGCCCGCGGCGTCGGCCGTGGGTGCGGAGTTGGCGTACAGGGACTGGCCGATGGCCTGGGACTCCGTGGCGAGCTTCTCCACGGCGGCGCGGACCTTGGCGATGTCCTCGCCCTTGAGCGCCTCGGTGGTCTCGGCGAGGGCCGCGGTGACCTTCTCCTTGACCTCGGCCGGGAGCTTGTCCTCGTTCTCCTTGAGGACCTTCTCCGTCTGGTAGACGAGCGTCTCGGCCTGGTTGCGGACCTCGGCCTCGTCGCGGCGGCGCTTGTCCTCCTCCGCGTGCGCCTCGGCGTCCTTGATCATCTGCTCGATGTCGTCCTTCGGCAGCGCGGAGCCGCCGGTGATCGTCATCCGCTGCTCCTTGCCCGTGCCCATGTCCTTCGCGGACACGTGCACGATGCCGTTCGCGTCGATGTCGAAGGTGACCTCGATCTGCGGGACGCCGCGGGGCGCGGGCGGCAGGCCGGTCAGCTCGAACATGCCGAGCTTCTTGTTGTCGCGGGCGAACTCGCGCTCGCCCTGGAACACCTGGATCTGCACGGACGGCTGGTTGTCGTCGGCCGTGGTGAAGATCTCCGAGCGCTTGGTCGGGATCGTCGTGTTGCGCTCGATGAGCTTGGTCATCACGCCGCCCTTGGTCTCGATGCCCAGGGACAGCGGGGTGACGTCGAGCAGCAGGACGTCCTTGACCTCGCCCTTCAGCACACCGGCCTGCAGGGCCGCGCCGACCGCGACGACCTCGTCCGGGTTGACGCCCTTGTTCGGCTCACGGCCGCCGGTCAGCTCCTTGACCAGCTCGGCCACCGCGGGCATGCGGGTGGAGCCGCCGACCAGCACCACGTGGTCGATGTCGCCGACGCTGATGCCCGCGTCCTTGATCACGTTGTTGAACGGCGCGCGGGTGCGCTCCAGCAGGTCGTTGGTGATGCGCTGGAACTCGGCGCGCGACAGCGTCTCGTCCATGAACAGCGGGTTCTTGTCCGCGTCCACGGTGATGTAGGGCAGGTTGATGGAGGCGTTGTTCGAGCTGGACAGCTCGATCTTCGCCTTCTCGGCGGCCTCGCGGATGCGCTGCAACGCCATCTTGTCCTTGGTCAGGTCGATGCCGTTGGTCTGCTTGAACCGCTCGACCAGCCAGTCCACGATGCGCTGGTCCCAGTCGTCACCACCGAGGTGGTTGTCACCGGAGGTCGCCTTGACCTCGACCACGCCCTCGGCGAGCTCGAGCAGCGAGACGTCGAACGTGCCGCCACCGAGGTCGAAGACCAGGATGGTCTGCTCCTTGTCGCCCTTGTCGAGGCCGTAGGCCAGGGCGGCGGAGGTGGGCTCGTTGACGATGCGCAGCACGTTGAGGCCCGCGATCTGGCCGGCCTCCTTGGTGGCCTGGCGCTGCGCGTCCTCGAAGTAGGCGGGGACGGTGATCACCGCGTCGGTGATCTCCTCGCCCAGGTAGGCCTCGGCGTCGCGCTTGAGCTTCATCAGCACGCGCGCGCTGATCTCCTGCGGCGTGTACTTCTTGCCGTCGACGTCGTCGGTCCGCCAGTCGGTGCCGATGTGGCGCTTCACCGACCGGATCGTCCGGTCGACGTTGGTCACCGCCTGGTTCTTGGCGGGCTGACCGGTGAGCACCTCGCCGTTCTTGGCGAAGGCCACGATGGACGGTGTGGTGCGCGACCCCTCGGAGTTGGCGATCACCGTCGGCTCGCCGCCCTCGAGAACCGCGACGACGGAGTTGGTCGTCCCCAGGTCGATGCCGACCGCTCGCGCCATTGGATTCCTCCTGGTAGTGCGTGTGTGAGAGCCCCGCGTTGAGCGGTGCCGACTCAAGTTTAGCCGGCGCCGGCGGACTTGAGTCCACCCGGCTCAATCTTTCTGCCTGTCCAACGGACGGCGGTGTCGCGGTGTTCCCGGCGCGAGGTGATCCGGGACACTCGTCCGCATGGAGTCACCCGCGGACATGATGGCCGCCGTCACCGCGTCGATGCTCGCGCGCACCGGCCGCACGCTGGACGAATGGGTCGAGCTGGTCGAGGCGAGCTCGCTCGATCCGGTGGACCGGAAGGCCGTCCGGGCGTGACTGCGCGACGTGCACGGGGTGAAGCAGAACTCGCAGTGGACGATCGCGGACGCGGCGGCGCGCCGGGCGGGGTGGACCGAGCCCACGTTCACCGAGCACGTCGAGTCGCAGTACGCCGGGCGCAAGGCGGCGCTGCGACCGCTGTTCGACCGGATCGCGACGCTGGCGCTCGGGCTGGGCGAGGACGTGCGGGCCGAGGGGCGGGCCACCTACGTGCCGTTCGTGCGGGGGCGGCAGTTCGCGGCCGTGCAGGCGTTGGCGTCGCGGGTCGACCTGGGCCTGCGGTTCACCGCGGCGCCCGAGAGCGACCGGTTGACGCCCGGTGGCCCCGGCCAGGCGACGCACAAGGTGTCGCTGACCGGGGCCGACGAGCTGGACGGCGAGGTGGAGGCGCTGCTGGTGGCGGCGTACGAGCAGAACGCCTAGGCGGCGGACCGCACCGTCACGTCGCCGCTGTCGGTGCGCAGGTGCAGCTCGGCGGAGCCGTTCGGGTCGTCCTTGACGTCGACCTTCTGCTCGCCGCTGCCGGCGTCCACGTCGATCTTGTAGGCGCCCTGCGGGACGGTGACGTTCAGGCTGCCGCTGCCCATGTCGGCGCGCACGGACTTGACCGCGACGATGGCCACGTCCACGTCGCCGGAGTCGGAGTCGATGGTCACCGAGCCTCCCATGTCGACCAGCCTGGTGCTGCCGGAGCCGACCCGGCCGGTGAAGTCGCCGCCGACGGCGGTCGCGGCCAGGTCGCCCGAGTCGTTGTCGACGCGCACCGGGCCCGCCACCTCGCGGACCGTGGTGCTGCCGGAGCCGACTTCGACGTCGACGCTGGCCACGCCTTCGAGGTGGACGTCGCCGGAGCTGTTGCGGCCGGTGATCTTGACGTTCTTGGTGGGGACGGTCACCTCGTAGTCCACCGAGCACTGGCTGCCGCAGCCGTCGAGGACGAGGGTGGAGCCCTCCACGCGGTGGGAGACGCCGCCGGGCTTGTCCGAGCCCTTCGGGTACTCGACGCGGCGGCGGACCTGGGTCTCGGTCAGGCCGTCCTGGCCGCGGACGGTCACGTCGCCCGAGCCGTTCTGCAACCGCACCTCGGTCACCTGGTCGGACACCGAGTGCGTGTCGTCGAACGTGTTGTGGACGAGCCGCACGCAGGACGTGAGCGCCAGCGCCGCGGTCACCGCCACACCGACCGTCAACGCGATCCGCTTAACCACCACTGCCCCCTCGTCAGGCGTCAAGATGTCGAGACCCAAGTTATGGGTACTCGACCGGTGCGCCCACCAGGAAGGCCCCCGACCGATAGGGGGGCTGTCCCTACCCCTCCGGTCAGCGGCCCGTCAGCGGCCCGGCGCGTCCTGAACGCGGAACCCCGAACGGGGGACGCGCGCGGGTCAGGCCAGGGATTCGACGACGGCGCGCAGGGCCGGCGCGGAGCGGGCCGGGTCGACCAGGAAGCGCTGCGAGGCGATGACGTGCGTCTCCGTCATCCGCTCCCACACCATGCCCTGCACCGGCACCTCGGTGATCACCAGCCGGAACGGCCGCACGTACCGCCCCAGCCTGCCCTCCACCCCGCGCACCACCTCGCCGATCGGCAACGCGCCCCGCGACGTCACGTACCGCTGGTCGTACTCGGCCGCGGCCGGGGCCAGCGCCAGCACCGCCGCCCGCAGCGCGGGCCTGATCTGCAACGACGCGCCGGCCGGGTCGGCGGGCGAGCCGCCGGCCGGTTCGGCGCGGGCGTGGTCGAGCACGTCGGCCCACCAGCCGAGCCACTCCTCCGCCGCGGCCGCCCGGTCGACCCCCGCGGGCACCACCACGGGCACCGACGGGTCCAGCCCGGGCAGCTCGGGCACGGTCTCGACCGAGAGCGCGAGCGTGTCCCGGACGAACAGCGCGGTGTTGACCGTCTGACTCGTCCCGTGCGACACCTGCCACGACTCACGACCGGCGAACCTCATGACACCAGTGTCCCGCGTGAAGGTCATCCGCCGAGCATCAGAAGGGACACGACGGGCTCCAAATCCTCCGCCATTGGGGGGAAATCCGCGATCAACGCCTGGATCAGGAGCCCGTCGAGGCCCGCGAGGACCGCCCGCAGCGCCACCGGGTCGCGCGGGCCCGCCACCTCGGCCATGAGCGAGGTCCACCGGCGGGCCGCCGCGCGCAGCTCCGGCCGGCGGGCCGCCAGCAGGTACAGCTCGTACTCGGCGAGCGTGCGGCCCCGGTGCGGGCCGGCGGCGTCGGCGATGAACCGCGCCACCGCCGCGGGCGTCAGGGCCACCCGGCGGAAGCTCGCGGCCATCTCGTCGGCCGACCACGTGAGCGTGGCGATCAGGAGGTCGTCCAACGTCGCGTAGTAGTAGGTCGTCGACGTCGTCGGCACGCCTGCCTCGCGCGCCACGGACCGGTGGCCCACCCCGGCCACGCCGTCGCGTTCGACGACCCGCAGCGTGGCCGCGAGGATCTCCCGCCGACGCCGGTCGCCCCGCGCCCGCCGGCCGTCAGGCGGCGGCACCGCTGCCCACCTCGATGGCCACCACGCCCGCGATCACGAGCAGCAGCCCGACCACCATCGTGGTGTTCAGCGGCTCCTTGAACACCAGCACGCCGATGCTCGCGACCGCGGCGATCCCGAAGGCGCACCAGATCGCGTACGCCACGCCGATCGGCATGCCCAGCTGCAGCACCTTGCTCAACGCGCCGAACGCGACGACGTACCCCACGATGACCACGACCGACGGGATCGGCTTGGAGAAGCCCTCGGAGAGCTTGAGGAACACGGTGGCGGTGACCTCGCCGATGATCGCCACGGCCAGCACCAGGTACACGAGCACGTCCCGCCCCCAACAAGTTGAACACCTGTTCCACTAGTCTACCGACCCTATGTGATCGGCCACGTCCAAGTGGTTACCGGCCAGTAATCGGGCGTAGGCTGCCCAGCCAGGAGAACGGACGAGAAAGGCCGCCACCACAATGGGAGCCCTCCAGCTCACCCTCGGCGCCATCGGCGTCGCCGTCAGCGTGTTCGCCTGGGGTCTGTTCGTCGCCGGCGTCATGCGGATGATCAAGATCATCCGCCTCGGCCAGCCGGACTCGACCCGCAACGGGCCGTTCGCGCCCCGCCTGCGGACGTTGATCGTCGAGTTCGTCGCCCACACCAGGATGGCCAAGTTCCGCAAGGTCGCGCCGTGGCACTGGATGGTGATGTGGGGCTTCCTGATCGGCTCCGCGGTGCTGTTCGAGGCCTACGGCGAGATCTTCCGCCCGAGCTTCCACTGGCCGGTCATCGGCACGTGGTCGCTGTGGCTGCTGCTGGTCGAGCTGCTCGGCATCGGCACCGTGGTCGGCGGCGTGGCGCTGGCGATCATCCGCCAGCTCAACCACCCGCGCCGCGCCGACCGCGTGTCCCGGTTCGCTGGCTCGGACTTCAAGTCCGCGTACTTCGTCGAAGCGGTCGTGATCATCGAGGGTCTCGGCATCCTCGGCGTGAAGGCGTTCAAGCAGGCCTCCGGCCTGGAGGACCCGCCGCTGTGGTCCTCGTTCGTGACCGCGCCGCTGGCCCAGATCCTGCCCGCGAGCCCCGACTGGGTCTCGATCATGGCGTTCACCAAGCTGCTGTCCGGCATGATCTGGCTGATCGTGGTGTCGAAGAACCTCACCATGGGTGTGGCGTGGCACCGGTTCAGCGCGTTCTTCAACATCTACTTCAAGCGCGAGGACGACGGCGGCGTCGCGCTCGGCGCGCTGAAGCCGATGATGAGCGGCGGCAAGGTCCTCGACCTGGAGGAGGCCGACCCCGACAAGGACGTGTTCGGCGTCGGCAAGGTCGAGGACTTCTCCTGGAAGGGCTGGCTGGACTTCAGCACCTGCACCGAGTGCGGTCGCTGCCAGTCCCAGTGCCCCGCGTGGAACACCGGCAAGCCGCTGTCGCCGAAGCTGGTCATCACCCAGCTGCGCGACCACGCGTTCGCCAAGGCGCCGTACCTGCTCGCGGGCGGCAGCAAGGACATGGCGGGCGACGAGGTCGGCCTGACCGAGGACAAGTACGAGGACTACAAGAAGCGCCTGGAGTCCATCGACGTGCTGGCGCTGGCCGAGTCGGAGCGCCCGCTGGTCGCCGGGGCCGACGAGCTGGGCGTGATCGACCCCGAGGTGCTGTGGTCGTGCACCACGTGCGGCGCGTGCGTCGAGCAGTGCCCGGTGGACATCGAGCACGTCGACCACATCGTCGACATGCGCCGCTACCAGGTGCTGATCGAGTCGAACTTCCCGTCGGAGCTCGGCGGCATGTTCAAGAACCTGGAGAACAAGGGCAACCCGTGGGGCCAGAACGCCAAGGACCGCCTCGCGTGGACCGAGGGCCTGGACTTCGAGGTGCCGGTGTTCGACGGCGAGCTGGGTGACGCCGAGTACCTGTTCTGGGTGGGCTGCGCGGGCGCGTTCGAGGACCGGGCCAAGAAGACCACGCGGGCGGTGGCCGAGCTGCTGCACACCGCGGGCGTCAAGTACACCGTGCTCGGGCCGGAGGAGACCTGCACCGGCGACCCGGCGCGGCGCGCGGGCAACGAGTTCCTGTTCCAGATGCTGGCGCAGCAGAACGTCGAGGTGCTCAACACCGTGTTCGACGGTCGCGAGCCGGGCCGGCGCAAGATCGTCGTGACGTGCGCGCACTGCTTCAACACGCTGGCCAACGAGTACCCGCAGGTCGGCGGCCAGTACGAGGTCGTGCACCACACGCAGCTGCTCAACCGGCTGGTGCGCGAGCGCAGGCTGGTGCCGGTGGCGGAGGTCGCGGAGGACGTCACCTACCACGACCCGTGCTACCTCGGTCGGCACAACAAGGTCTACGAGGCGCCGCGCGAGCTGGTCGGCGCGTCGGGCGCGACGCTGCGCGAGATGCCCCGCCACGAGGAGCGCTCCATGTGCTGCGGCGCCGGTGGCGCTCGCATGTGGATGGAGGAGCGGATCGGCAAGCGGATCAACCTCGACCGCGTGGACGAGGCGCTGGGCACCGCGCCGTCGAAGATCGCGACGGGCTGCCCGTTCTGCCGCGTGATGCTGACCGACGGCGTGACGGCCAGGCAGAACGAGGGCGCGGCGGGCTCGCACGTCGAGGTCGTCGACGTGGCGCAGCTGCTGCTGACGTCCGTGCGCCGGGGCCAGGCCCTGGAGCGCGGCGACATCCCGACGGACGAGACCCCGACCGGCACCCCGTTGCCGGACGAGGACAAGGCTTCGTCCAACTAGTCGTTCGCGGACGAACGCCCCCCGGTCGCACTTCGGACCGAGGGGCGTTCGTCGTCTTCAGGTCAGTCGCGGTCGGTGACGCGGTCGTAGACGAGGTTCAGGGCCCAGCTCGTCAGGGCCACGATGATCGCGCCCCAGAACGCGGGCCAGAAGCCGGTGACGTCGAACGGCAGGCCCAGCTCGCCGGCCAGCCAGCCGGTGAGCCAGAACAGCAGCGCGTTCACCACGAGGCCGATCAGCCCCAGCGTGACCACGTAGAACAAGCAGCCGAAGAACTTCACCAGGGGCTTGACCACCGCGTTGACCAGGCCGAACAGCAGCGCGACGCCGATCAGCGTGCCGATCTTCGCGGGGGCCGACGCGCCCGCCTCCAGGTCGATGCCCGGGATGAGCGTGGCGACCCAGACCGCCACCGCCGTCAGCAGTACGTGCACCAAAATGCCCATGCCGCAGGCTAACGGCAGCGGTGCTCCGAACGGGTCAGGCGCGACGACGCCCGCGTGCCGCCAAGAAGGTCAACGCGCCTGCGCCGAGCAGCAGGCCGCCGATCGCCAGCATCGGGAACGGCGCCGCGCCCGTGTTCGCCAGACCGCTGCTGCCACCGGCCACCTGCACCACTGCCGGAGCGGAAGTGGTCGTCGTGGTCGTGGTGCTCGTGGTCGTCGTCGGGGAGGTGGTCGTCGTCGGCTGCTCGTCGGACGCGTACTTCAGCGGCACGATCGCGTGGTTGTCATTGAAGTTCGTCTCCCGGTGCCCCAGCGCCGAGAACGGCCGGATCAGCAGGTGGAACTGCCCGAACGCAGGGTCGTCCAACCGGTACCGCAGCCGCACGTCGACGGTCTCGCCGACCGCCATCGGCCCGGTCAGCCGGAACTCCTGGCCGGGCGTGATCACGGCGACCCGGTCGCCCGCCCCGAGGAACTCCGGCGTCGACCCGAACACCACCATCTCCGGGTTGTCCGGCGCCTCGCCCCGGTTGGTCACCGGCACGACCAGCGTGACGACGTCGCCCACGCGGTAGGCGTCCTGGGCGGGTTCCAGCCGCGGCGTGCCCGCCACGAAGTCGGCGTCCAGGTACGTGTAGCGGACGTCCACGCGCGTCGTCTCGCCCGCGCGGACCACGATCTTCTTCTGCCGCGTGACCGGGTCGACGTCGTGCTCGGTCAGCGGCTGCGCCAGCTTCAGCTCCGGCGCGTTGTCGGCCACGATCGACACGGTCGAGCCGATCGGCACGTCGGTGAACTTGTACTCGCCCTTCACGCCGCGCGTCGCGGGCGCCACGTCGACGATGCCGTAGATCAGCCGGACGGTCGGCGCGCCCGGCACGTCCGGCTCGTGCGTCTGCCGCACGCCGTCGCGGTTGAGGTCGGAGAACGAGAAGCCGGCCACCGTGCCGCCGCGCACGCCGAAGTCGATCCGGCCGCCGCCGCTGACGGGGTTGACCGTCGACGCGGTCGTCGGCTCGTAGACCCCGGCGTTGCGGTTGTAGACGGCGAGCGGCACGTTCGGCAGGCCCTCGGCCTTGTAGCGGCCGTCGGCGTCGGTGTAGTAGCTGCCGATGAACGCCTTGGTCGAGGCGTCGTGCACGTCCACGGGGAGGCGGTTGACCAGCGGCGGCTCGCCCGGGTCGACCACGCCGTCGGCGTCGCGGTCGAACCACACCAGGCCCTCCAGCGTGACGGTGTCCTGCGCTGCCACCGCGAGCGGGCTCGCGAGCGTCGCCACGCCCACGGCCAAGGACAAGGCCGCGAGACGGCCGGTCGTGCTCCGCACCTGGATTCCCCCTGAGAAGACGAATGTCCGTCACCTCGTCGTCGTGCCGTTGATCATGATCGTTTCGTGAGAGCGGTCACACCCGGCGGGGCGCGCCGGTGCGGCCTAACGTCGGCGCATGGCAGCTGAGCACTCGGAGGGCGGCGGGAGCACGTTCACCGTCCTGGTCGCCCTGACCGTGAACCTCGCCATCGCGGTGATGAAGGCGATCGCCGGGGTGATCACCGGGTCGGCGGCGATGATGGCGGAGGCGGCGCACTCGGTCGCCGACACGTTCACCGAGGCCCTGCTGCTAACGGCGTTGCGCCGGTCGGCCCGGCCCGCGGACCGCAGGCACCCCTTCGGGTACGGCAAGGACCGGTACTTCTGGTCGCTGCTCGCCGCCGTGTCGATCTTCGTGTCCGGCGCGGTGTTCGCGTTCTACGAGGGCTTGCGGACGGTGTTCGGCGCGCCGCAGGAGCAGAACAGCCCGGTCGTCGGGTACGTGGTGCTGGCCATCGCGTTCGCGTTGGAGTCGGTGTCGTGGACGCAGGCCGTGCGGCAGGTGCGGCGGGAGGCGCGGGCGGAGGACCGGTCGGTGCTCGCGTTCCTGCGGGTGTCGGACGACCCGACGGTGAAGACGGTGTTCCTGGAGGACTCGGCCGCGCTGGTCGGGCTGCTGCTCGCGTTCGGCGGGCTGGGGCTGCACCACCTGACCGGGTCGTCGGTGTGGGACGGCGTGGCGTCGTTGGCGATCGGCGTGCTGCTCGCGTTCGCCGCGTACACGTTGGCGTCGACCAACCGGGGGCTGCTCATCGGCAGGCAGGCCGACCCGGTGCTGGTGCGGGCGGTGTGGTCGCGGCTGCGTGCCGCGCCGGAGGTCGAGCAGGTGGTGGACCTGCTGACGATGGCGGTCGGCACGGACCGCGTGCTGGTGTGCGCGCGGCTCGACTTCGACGACGCGCTGGGCGCGGCCGACCTGGAGCGGGCGTGCGTGCGGATCGACGCCGAGCTGCGTGCCGCGCACCGCGAGCTGGACGAGGTGTTCCTGGAGCCCGTGCCGCGGACCGACCCGGAGCTGAGGTCGCGGGTGCTGGCCCGGTACGGGGACCTGAAGCTCTAGCGCCTGGTGTCGGTGCGGTGGAAGTTCAGGTAGGCGCGTGACGGCGTCGGCCCGCGTTGGCCCTGGTAGCGGGAGCCGGCCTGGGCCGAGCCGTACGGGAACTCGGCCGAGCTGCTGAGCCGGAACAGGCACAGCTGGCCGATCTTCATGCCCGGCCAGAGCGTGATGGGCAGGTTGGCGACGTTCGACAGCTCCAGCGTGATGTGGCCGGAGAAGCCGGGGTCGATGAAGCCCGCCGTCGAGTGGGTGAGCAGGCCGAGGCGGCCCAGCGAGGACTTGCCCTCCAGTCGGCCCGCCAGGTCGTCGGGGAGGGTGACGAGCTCGAAGGTCGAGCCGAGCACGAACTCGCCCGGGTGCAGCACGAACGGCTCGCCGTCGGCCGGCTCCACCAGCGAGGTCAGGTCGTCCTGCTGCATCGAGGGGTCGATGTGCGTGTAGCGGGTGTTGTTGAAGACGCGGAAGAACCGGTCCAGTCGGACGTCGATGCTGGACGGCTGCACCATGACGTCGTCGAACGGGTCCAGCACCAACCGGCCGGACTCGACCTCTTTGCGCAGATCGCGGTCACTGAGCAGCACGGGCACAGCCTATGTGTATGATCGGTGCCGCAGCACGCGGGTGTAGTTCATTGGTAGAACGACAGCTTCCCAAGCTGTAGAGGCGGGTTCGATTCCCGTCACCCGCTCAGCGCACGAAGGCCCAGGTCAGCGCCGGTTCAGCCGGATGACCTGGGCCTTCGTCGTACTCGGGCCGGAGCGCGGTGGGCGCTGCCTCCATGCCGGCTCGTCGCGTCGGGGCGGTGCACGTTGATGACCGCGAAGAGTTGACGCGGGAATTGTCGGACCCCGCTGCTACGTTCCCCGCGAGCCCGGGCGGGGCGGACGAAGGGGGAGCACACCGTGGCAGAGGTGGCACTGCGGCCGATCGAGGACGCCGACCTCGACGCGCTGTTCGACCAGATGCGCGACCCCGAGTCGGTCCGGATGGCCGCCTTCACCGCGAAGGACCCCGACGACCGCGCGGCGTTCGACGCCCACATGGCGAAGCTGAGGGCCGCCCACGACATCACGCTGCGCGCGGTGACGCTCGACGGGCGCTTCGTCGGCACCATCTCCAGCTTCGTCATGGACGGCGACACCGAGATCACCTACTGGATCGACCGCTCGGCCTGGGGTCGGGGAGTCGCGAGCCGCGCCCTGGCCCTGTTGCTCGACCTGGTCCCGGTCCGGCCCTTGCACGCCCGCGCCGCCAGTGACAACCACGGCTCGCTCCGGGTCCTGCAGAAGGCGGGCTTCACGATCACCGGCACCGAGACCGGCTACGCACCGGCCCGGAACGCCGACATCGAGGAAACCGTCCTGCGCCTCGACTAGTCACCCGACCTGATGAGCGACATGGTGTACGTGCGGTTCCAGGGGACGGTCCGGCACGAGCGCGGGTTCTTCCCCGGGGTGTTCTGGCTGATCAACCGGCTCGCCCGGGACGGGGTGCTGACGGCCGCGCAGGAACGGTTCCGGCGGGAGAACAACGACTGGTTCGACGCGGCCTACGTGACGCCGTCCGACGTCGACCCGACCGTGTACGACCGGGAGGTCAACCCCGCCGCGGTGGCGTGGTTCAAGGCTTCGGCCCGGCACCTGATCGAACGGGTCGACGGGTACCTGGAGATCCTCGCCGCGCACGGGGTGGTGTGCGAGCGGGTCGAGTCGGGGGACCCCGGTCGGATCGTCTACGAGGACGAGCACCAGGTGGTCGTGGTGCCGCACGCCTAGCGCAGGCGGGTGGTCCAGTCGTCCAGGCGGGTCAGGGAGGTGCGCAGGTCGGTGAGCAGTTCCAGGGCGTGGGTGTGCGCCGCCGCACGTTCGGCCGGTGTCACCGGGCGGTGGCCCAGCGCCCGCCACACCATCCACGCCGCGCCGCCCAGGTAGACGCGCAGCAGGCCCGCGAACGACGTCGGCGACGCCGGGGGACGCCGCCCGCCCGCCTCCTCGTACGACGTGATCACCCGGTCGAACGCGGCCCGGTCCTCACCCAGTCGGCTGAAGTAGACCGCCACACGGGTCAGCTCCCACTCCGCGTGCTCCGGGCCCGCGCCGTCCCAGTCCAGCAGCAACGGGCCGGCGGCGGTCTCCAGGACGTTGTCCGGCTTCACGTCGCGGTGCGTGCCGACCGGCGTGAAGTCGGCCGGGGCCGTGGCGATCGACCGGGCCTCGGCGATGTCGGGCAGGTAGGCGCGGACGGCGGCGGTGAAGTCGTTCGGCGCCTCGTCCAGCCACTCCCGCCACTCCTCGACCGGGTGCGGCGACCGGTCCGGGGGCGGGTCGGAGGCGGCTCGACGGTGCAGCGACGCCAAGGTGGCGCCGACCCACGCCGACACGTCCTCGGTCAACGGCCCGCCGTCGTGCCACTCGTGCACCAGGTAGCTGAAGACCTCCTCGCCCACCCGCACGTCCGCCAACAGCGGCGCGACCGGTTCCAGCGGGTGCACCGGGCGCGGCATGGGGAAACCGCGGGAGTAGGCGTCGAGCTGGACCTCGGCGGCCACGAGGTAGTCGCGCATCCACCAGTCCTCACGCGACCGGTTCAGGCGCTTGACCGCCCACGTGCCCCGCGTCGTGCGCAGCCGCCACACCAGGTGCGACCGCCCACCCTTCACCGGCGTCCACGGTTCGAGCACGTCACCCAGCCCGAACGCCGCCGCCACCAGTCGTTCCACGCCACCGGACGTCAGGGCACCGGGCGGCGGGGTCAGGACCCGTTTTCCGACGAACGCCACACCCGCTCGTAACGCTCCTGGTCCCGCGCCGTCCGCTCCTTGCGCACCGCCGCCGCCGCGCCCGCCGGGTAGCCGTACTTCGTCATCCGGTGGTCCGTGCTCTCGATCGCGTACGACACGCCGAAGTACACGCCGACCACCAGCCCCAGCGACCCGCACGCGATCGCGAGCGGCAACGGCGAGCCCAGGCCCAGCACCAACGCCAGCGCGATCACCACCGTCAACGGCAGGACCTGCAGGAACATCCGGGCGGTGAACCACACCAGCCACGTCGGCTTGGTCGCCTGCCGGAACACCCACTCCCGGTGCCGCAGGGGCAGCCGGCCGCCGAGCAGGTACCAGACCCGCAGCGGCCACGCCGGCTTCACGTCCGCTCCGTCGCGGCGATCACCCTGGTCAGCACGGCGTGCAGGTCGCGCAGCTCGTCCGGCGACATGCCGAGCCGCTCCACCACCGCGGGCGGGATCGCCAACGCGCGCTCGCGCAGCGCCGCGCCCTCCTCGGTCAGCGCCACGGCGAGCTGCCGCTCGTCCGCCGCCGCCCGCGACCGCGTCACGTACCCGATCGCCTCCAGCCGCTTGAGCAGCGGCGACAGCGTCGCGGGCTCCAGCGCCAGCAACCGGCTCAGCTCCTTCACCGACAACGGCGCGCGACCCCACAGCGCCAGCATCACAAGGTACTGCGGGTGGGTCAGCCCCATGGGCTCCAGCAGCGGCCGGTAGACGGCGACCACGTTCCTGGACGCGATGGACAGCGCGAAGCAGACCTGCCGTTCCAGGTCCAGCGGGTCCTCGACGCTTTGTGGACTAATCATTAGCGCCCACACTATGTCCGCGCGGCCGGTTCCCGCACCGCGACGAGGGCCACAGTCAGCGCCGTGCCTAGGTGATCAGGTGCGACGACGCGCCCGGCACGGGCACCCCGTTCACCGGGCTTCCAGCTCCGCCCAACCGCCGCCGCGCGCCAGCACCGCGCGCACCTCCGCGACGTGCTCGACCACGCCCGCGAGGTCGCCGTGCAGCAACGCGGCCCGGTCCACGTCCACCGGCAGCACGTCCTCGCGCCACAGCTCCACCGGCAGGCTCACCACGAACACCACGGAGTCGACCAGCCGCAGCACCGCCGCCGACGGATCACCGGCGTACGCGGCGCGGATCCCGTCGCACTCCGCCAGCACCGCGCGCAGCCCGGCCACCGCCGAGGCCGGTGTGCCGTCCCACTCGCCCGACGGCCACAGCCGTCCGCTCAGCGCGAGCCACAGCCGCCACCCGGCCGCCGACTCGGCCTCGTCCCGCGGTCGCCAACCCTCCATCACCCCACTGTGCGGGCGCACCGGAGCGCCCGCACAGCGGAGATGACCCATCACACACGGCGACGCGGCGCACTCAGGCGCGCGTGGGCACCTTCTCGTCGTCGGCGTCGGACTGCAGCGAGTCGACCAGCGCCGACCGCTCCTCCGACGGCTCCGGCTTGATGAGCAGGCCGACCACCAGGTACAGCACGAGCGACACCAGCAGCGGCCAGGACACGATCACCGCCTGGGTGACGAACTCGACCTTGTTCTGCTGCATCACGTACAGCACGGCCCACGTGCCGAGACCGCCGATCACCGACGAGGTCGCCGCGGTCGGTCCGACCTTCTTGAACCACGGCAGCATGCCCAGCATCAACGGGATCGCGATCGGGCCCATCGTGGCCGCCACCAAGGCGATCACGACCTTGAGCACGAACCCCTTGGTGTCCGCGGTGAGCGCGATCGTCATGCTCAGCCCGATGAACGCGAACGTGGTGATCCGCGCCAGCTGCAGCTGCGCCGGCTCGCTGAGCCGCTTCGCGCCCTTCCACAGCCTGGGCAGCATGTCCCGGGTGATGACCGCCGAGATCACGTTGGCGTCCGAGGACACCATCGCCATGGTGTGCGAGAAGAAGCCGGCCAGCACCAGGCCGACCATGCCCGCGGGCAGCATGAGCTTGCCCATCTCGACGTACGCCTGCTCGGCGTTGGCCTCCATGCCCGGCACGATCAGCGGCGCGGCCCACATCGGGAAGAACAGCACCAGCGGCCAGACCAGCCACAGCACGCTGGACAGCAGCGCGGACCGCTTGGCCGCGGCGCCGGACGGCGCGGCCATGTAGCGCTGCGCCAGGTTCCACATGCCGCCGTTGTACTCCAGCGTCTTGATCAGGAACAGCGCCATGAAGAAGATCAGCGTGTAGTTGCCCGACAGCGGCTCGGAGTGCGACTCGGGCAGCTCGTCCCAGATCGTCCACATGAAGTCGATGCCGCCGAAGTGCGCGGCCACCGCGACGAACATCGCGATGCCCGCCGCGCCCTGGATGATGAACTGGCCGAAGTCGGTCAGCGCGTCGGCCCACAGGCCGCCCAGCACCGAGTAGACCATCGTGACGAGGCCGACGATCGTGATGCCGAGCCAGATCGGCACGCCCGCGAAGCCCTGGAGCAGCAGCGAGACCGCGACCCACTTGGCCGCGATGTCCACGACCTTCAGCGCCGCGCCCGCCCACGCCATGATCTGCTGCGTCGGCACGTTGTAGCGGCGGGCCAGGTACTCCAGCGGCGACTTGACGCCGTGCTTGGAGCGCAGCCGGTTCCAGGTGCCCGCCCACAGGAACGCGCCGATGCCGACACCGACGCCGATCGTCAGCGCCCACCAGATGTAGACGGTCAGGCCGAGGCGGTAGGCCTCGGCCGCGAAGGCCACGAACATGACCGCGCTGTAACCGGACATGTGGTGCGAGATGCCGGACAGCCACCAGGGCATCTTGCCGCCCGCGGTGAAGAAGTCGGCGATGTTCTTGATGCGCCCGCGTGACCAGTAGCCGATCGCCACCATCACGAAGAAGTACCCACCGACGACGACCCAGTCGAGGGTGTCCATGAGGCCTCCACGAGTGTTCGGCCCATGGGTGGCAGCGCGTGGTCCAGCGGCGGCGGTGCGCGGCGTCCCACATGGGTGTGTGACGTACGTCTTACGAGCCCGTTGCGCGCGGCGGAAGGCCACGGTGGGTCATTGAGTCACATTCGTGACTGTTGTTCACATATCTGACCGGCGAAGGACCGCGGAGGTACGGAAAGTAGTTGCCGAAAACCGCGTCATGGCTGGTCGCCGACGTGGTCGCACCCGTATGCGAACCGGTGTCAACGTGCGTCCGCTCGTACCAGGCGGGGACCGGCGCGCCCCCGCACCAGCCCCCGGGCCGGGGGTCGCCCTCGTGGACCCCGTGCCCCTCTTCCGCGAAGGGCTCGCGGCCGTGGTCCGGCGCACGCCCTCCATGCACTGGTTGGGCGCCACGGGCCACCTGCACACGGCCGTGCGGCTGCACGAGCGGCTGCGCCCCGACGTGCTCGTGGTGGACTCCGCCCTCGACCCGCAGGGCCACCTGGCCACGCTGCTGACCGGCAACGACTCGTCGCTGGTGGTGGTCTCCCTGGTGCGCGAGCCGCACCGGACGGCGAAGTTCGTGCGCTCGGCGTTGACCGCGGGCGTGCGCGGGATGGTGCCGCGCGAGGGCGGCATCAACGACGTGTTGCAGGCCATCGGCCGCACGCACGCCGAGCGCACGTACCTCGACCCGACGCTGGCGCCCCTGGCGGCCGGTTTCACGCCGACCGCCGAGGCCGGCACGCGCCGGTCCCTGTCCCGCCGCGAGTACGAGGTGCTCCAGCTCATCGCGGACGGCATGGAGAACCAGGCGGTCGCGAACGAGCTGTACGTCTCGGTGGAGACCGTGCGCACGCACGTGAAGAACATCCTGCGCAAGCTCCGCGCCCGCGACCGAACACACGCCGTGTCCCTCGCCTACCAGGCCGGCCTGCTCTCCAGCAGCGCCGTCCGACTGGTCTGACCGGACCGCCGCGGAACACCGCAGCTCAGGCGCGTCTGATTCGCCACAACCCGATGGTCGGCCTTGCCGGGGTTACTGACAGGTAATACCCTGTTGTTACCGGTCAGTAGGGGACCGCCCCGACCACGCATGGAGTGAGCGACGAGATGGGTCACTACAAGAGCAACGTCCGGGACCTCGAGTTCAACCTGTTCGAGGTCTTCAACGTGCAGGACCACCTCGGCACGGGGCCGTTCGAGCAGTCCGACGAGGACACCGCGCGCGGCGTGCTTGCCGAGCTCAACAACCTGGCGGTCGGCCCGCTGGCGGAGTCCTTCGCCGACGCCGACCGCAACCCCCCGGTCTTCGACCCGAAGACCCACTCGGCCACGCTGCCGGAATCGTTCAAGAAGTCCTACCAAGCCGTGTGGGACGGCGAGTGGTACCGCCTGTCGCTGCCGAACGAGCTGGGCGGCTTCGGCATCCCGCCGTCGGTCCAGTGGGCGGCCTCCGAGCTGATCCTCGGCGCCAACCCGGCCGTCTACATGTACCTGGCCGGCCCGAACTTCGCCTCGGTCGTCCACAAGAACGGCACCGAGCAGCAGAAGCGCTGGGCCGAGATCATGATCGAGCGCGGCTGGGGCGCCACGATGGTGCTGACCGAGCCGGACGCCGGCTCCGACGTCGGCGCGGGCCGCACGAAGGCCACGCTCCAGGACGACGGCACCTGGCACATCGACGGCGTGAAGCGGTTCATCACCTCCGCCGACCAGGACATGACCGAGAACATCATGCACCTGGTGCTGGCCCGTCCCGAGGGCCCCGGCATCGAGGCGAAGCCCGGCACCAAGGGCCTGTCGCTGTTCCTCGTGCCGAAGTGGCACTTCGACCCGGAGACCGGTGAGTCGACCGGCGAGCGCAACGGCGCCTTCGTCACCAACGTCGAGCACAAGATGGGCCTCAAGGTCTCGACCACGTGCGAGCTGACGTTCGGCCAGCACGGCGTGCCCGCCAAGGGCTGGCTGCTCGGCGAGGTGCACGACGGCATCGCGCAGATGTTCCAGGTCATCGAGTACGCCCGGATGATGGTCGGCACGAAGGCCATCGGCACCCTGTCGACCGGCTACCTCAACGCCCTGGCCTACGCCAAGGAGCGGGTGCAGAGCGCCGACCTGACCCGGATGACGGACAAGACCGCGCCGCGCGTCACCATCACCAACCACCCGGACGTGCGGCGCAGCCTGATGCTGCAGAAGGCGTACGCCGAGGGCCTGCGCGCGGTCTACCTGTACACCGCGACCCAGCAGGACAAGATCGCCCTGGGCGGCCCGGACAAGGAGCTGGCGGAGAAGGTCAACGACCTGCTGCTGCCGATCGTCAAGGGCGTCGGCTCGGAGCGCGCGTACGAGCAGCTGGCGCAGTCGCTGCAGACGCTCGGCGGGTCCGGCTTCCTGCAGGAGTACCCGATCGAGCAGTACATCCGCGACTCGAAGATCGACTCGCTGTACGAGGGCACCACCGCCATCCAGTCGCTGGACTTCTTCTTCCGCAAGATCATCCGCGACAAGGGCCAGGCGCTGGGCTTCCTCAACGGCGAGATCCAGCAGTTCCTGGACAACGAGGGCGGCAACGGGCGGCTGAAGGAGGAGCGGGCGCTGCTCAAGCGGGCGCTCGAAGACCTCCAGGGCATGCTCGGCGCGATGGTCGGCTTCCTGACCAGCTCGCAGGAGGACGTCCGCAACCTGTACAAGGTCGGCCAGAACACCGTGCGGCTGCTCATGACCGCGGGTGACGTGCTCGTCGGCTGGCTGCTGCTGCGCCAGGCCGACGTGGCGCTGGCCAAGCTGGACGGTCAGGTGTCGGCCAAGGACAAGGCGTTCTACGAGGGCAAGGTCGCCGTGGCGTCGTTCTTCGCCAAGTCCGTGCTGCCGGAGCTCACCGCCCGCCGCAAGATCGCCGAGGCCACCGACAACGCCCTGATGGACGTGGACGAGGCGTCGTTCTGAGCTGAGCGAGCCAACGGAGGGCGGCACCCGCGCGGGTGCCGCCCTCCGGCGTTCGCAGCCGTCCGGGTCAGCCCTTGTGCGCCTTGGCGGCGGCGAAGCAGTACGCGCCGAAGCCCAGGAAGCCGACCGCGATCACGGCCAGGGCGAACACCCCGTAAGGCTGCGCGGCCAGGGTGTGCAGCGCCTTGTCCATCCCGCCCGACTCGGACGGGTCGGCGTTGACCGCGGCGAACGCGACCAGCACGCCGATCAGGAAGTACGCCGCGCCCTTGCCGATCCAGCCGATCCGGCCCAGCCGCTCCACCCACACCCGCGTGCCCGCGGGCAGGTCGGACATGTTCAGGTCGTCCTCGAACGACTTCTTCACGCCCTTGCGCGCCACCATCACGCCCAGCCCCAGCACGAACAACGCCACCGCGCCCACCAGGACCTGCCCGAACGGCAGGGCCAGCACGCGCGCCGTCCACGTCTGGGACTGCTCGGTGCCGCTCTTCTGCGACGTGCCGGTCGCGTAGTTGATCGCGGCGATGCCGATGACCGTGCCGGTGATGGCGCGGCCGACCGAGCCGCACTTGCGGTACACGCGCTTGCGCTTCTTCGACACCCAGCCGTAGCCGGACACGGCCATGGCGAGCTGCCACACCGCGAACGCGAACAGGCCGAGCGCCAGGACCCACAACAGGACCGGGCCGAAGGACGTCTGCGCCAGGGTGGCGACCGCGCCCTTCTGGTCGGTCTTCTCCCCGGTGTCACCGAGGACCACTTGCGCCGTCAACGCCGCCAGGAGCACGTGGACGAGCCCGTAACAGACCATCCCGGCACGCCCGAACGCCTGCACGGCCGGATGTCTTCGCACTTCTTGCCCGGTGGTAGCCACGATCGGGTGATTACCCCGCCGTGGCCACCACGAACCCCGGGCGCGGTCAGCCGCCGGGCTTCGGCGGTTCGCAGACGATCTTGAACTGCGGGTCGTACCGGACCGTCCGGCTCTCCTGGCGCGACTGGCCGGTGCGGCGGTCGGTGATGGTGCGCGTGTCGGTCACCGAGAAGCCCGGCGAGCCGGGGCTCGCCTGGCAGTCCGGCTTGTCGACCTTGCGCTCCTGCGGCTGGGTGTGGTTGAACTCGGCGCTGGTCGAGCCCGTGACGTCGTAGTTCTTGGTGCCCCAGAGCACGATCTTGATCGACGACGGGGTCCAGATCGTCTGGATCGCCACCCCGGTCTCGTCCGGGTTGGTGAACTTGATGTCGATCAGGCTGTTGCCCGCGCCGTCCATGAACACCGTGGCCTCGCGCCCCTTCGGGTACCGCGAGATCCAGTAGCTGTGCTCCTTGTGGCCCGCGTCCTTCATGCCCGCGTGGTAGGCCGCGTTGTAGAGCGTGGTGGCGAACTGCGAGATGCCGCCGCCGACCGCCTTGCCGGGCACGCCGTTCTCGATGATGCCCGCCTCGACGTAGCCCTGGGCGGTGCCGCGCGGACCGGTGTAGCCGTTGAGGCTGAACGTCTCGCCCGGCTTCACGATCGCGCCGTTGACCTTCTCGGCCACGACGCGGATGTTGGTGCCGGACGCGGCCACGAAGCCACCGGTCTGGAACTCGCCGATGACCTCCTTGATGCCCATCTTGTTCGCCTGCTCGGTGGTCACCTTCGCGGGCGTGTGCTTGTACTCGGCCTTGATCGCGCGCTCGTTGTCGCGCTTGAGCACGTCGAGCGCCGTGGCCAGGGACTTGTCCCAGTCGATGCCGCGGCCGTCGACCGACTCCTTCACCACGGGCCGGCCGCCCTCGAACACGATCTGGGCGTCCTTGCCCTCCTTCTCCGTGTCCTTCAGCTGCGGACCGGCGTGCTCGACGACCTTGCCGTTGTCGACCTTCGCGGTCAGGCCGCCGTCGTCGGCGGGCTCGAACACCAGCACGGTGGCCAGCTGCTCGGGCGTGAGCGTCGCGTCCTTGCCCTCGCCCTGGATGATCAGCGGCAGGGCGGTGGCGGGCTTGGCGACCTCGGCCAACGCCTTCGCCACGCCTTCCTTGGTGGTCTTGACCGGGGTGGTGGCCACCGGCAGCTCGACCGTGCCGCCGTCGGCCCAGCCGGCGAGCAGCCGCTCCGACGCGCCGGCCACGTCCAGCTTCTGGCCCTGCTTCGGGTCGACCGCGATCGGGGTGGCGCCCTCGAAGCGGATGCCGCCCTCGGCCGGCTCGTGGTCGGTCTCGGCGCGCAGCGCCTCCAGCGCGGCGGACAGCTTGCCCGCGTCGCTGCGCGTGTCGAAGCCGACCTCGCGGGAGGTGAAGAACGAGGTGACGCGGGTGATCGGGGACAGCGGCTGGCTGCCCGCGCGCTCCAGCGTGGCGGTCCAGTCGAGCTCCAGGCCGGCGGCCTTGGGGTCGACCGTGGTCTCGACGTCGCCCGCGCGCGCCTTCACCGGCGCGGCCAGGCGGGGGCCGATCTCGTCGCGCAGCTTCTGCTCGGCCTCGGGGTGGCTCATGCCGCCGACGTCCACGCCCGCCACGGTCACGCCGCGCGGCACGTTGCCGCCCGAGACGACCAGGTCCAGCCCGTAGAGCACGACCAGCACGCCGAGCACGGCGGCGGCGATCAGGCCGCCCTTGCGCAGGCGCTTGCGGCGGGCCTCGGCCTCGTCCGCCGCGGGGTCGCCGTCGACCATCACGGGGCCGTAGACGGTGGCCTCCGGCTCCGGGTCGGGCGGCGGCACGGGCGCGGAGAACACCGTGGTGGCCTCCGAGGGCGACGGCTGCGACGGCCGGCCGAAGCCACCGGGCGGGGTGTTGATCATCTGGGTCCGCTCGGCGGAGGCCGGCGGGTTCAGGGCGCGCGTCGGGTCACCGGACGGCGTGATGGCCTGGGTGGCGTCCGCGCCCCGGGGCGGGGTGGGCTGCGCGTTGCGCGTCGGGTGCTGCTGCGTCACGTTGTGAGAGACGCTCGACGGGCCCGTCGCGTTGTCGTGGCCGTTCGACGGAGGCGTCACGTTGCGGACGGTGGCCGAGGCGTCCGGTTCCGTGTCCGGCTCCTCCTGCGGCCACACCGCCTCCGGGGGCGCGCCCCCGGTGATCTTGGCGGTCCGCTCCGAGGCGGTGCCCGACGGGCGGACCGGCTCCATGGCCCTGGTCCGCTCAGCGTCGTACTCCGGTCGCTGGTTCTCCGGCACCGCTCCCCCTCTTGCCTCTCGCAAGGTCCTGGGACTGCTTACCCGAACGCCGTCACGCGTCGATCACGTTTCAGGTGGCTCACAGGTTTCACCGCACTGGTCACAGGTAAAGCCCGGTCCCGTGGTCCGTCCGCTCGGTCGCGGTCGCGTGCACGTCCCGTTCCCTCATGACGAGGTAGGTGCTGCCCTGCACCTCGACCTCGAACTGGTCCTCCGGGTTGAACAGCACCCGGTCGCCGACCTTGACGTGCCGCACGTTCGTGCCGACCCCGAGCACGTCTCCCCAGGCCAGGCGCTTGGCCATCTGGGCGGTCGCCGGGATCACGATGCCGCCGCTGCTGCGGCGTTCGCCGTCCTCCGGCGAGATCCGCACCATCACGCGGTCGTGCAGCATCTGGATCTCGAGCTTGACATCGGGCACCGGCAGAGTCTAGATGCCTTCGTCGAGGCCACCCATCATCAGGGGTAGCCGCCGGGGCCCGTCCTTTACCACGCGGATCGGGACGCCCCAGTCCTGGCGGGCCAGTTTGCACACGGGGTGCTCGACGGCCGGGTCGTCCGTGCAGCTCGCGGCCTGGGCGACGACGTGCAGGACGCCTTCGGCGAACCCCTCCGCCACGCGCAGCGAGCGGACCAGGTCCGTGCCGACGCCCGCGCCCTCCACCAGCAGCCCGGGGGGCGAGCTGGTGATCTCCAGGCGGGTGGACGGGCCGAACCGGTCGTCCAGCTTCTGGCCGGTCGGCGGGGTGAACACGACGGCGACCTCGACCTCGCCCGACGCGATCACCGACGGCGGCCTGCGCACCTGGTGCGCCTCGCCGCTGACCAGCTTCGCGCCGGGCGCGACCGGGCGCTCCAGGCGGTGGGCGGCGGAGGCGACGACGACCAGCTCGCCGTCGACCAGGACCGCGTCGGACGGCTCGGCGACGTCCGTGGCCAGGGTGGACACCTCGCCGGTCGACGGGTCGTAGCGGCGGATGGCGCCGTTGTAGGTGTCGGCGATGGCGACCTGGCCGCCGGGCAGCAGGGTGACGCCGAGCGGGTGCTGGAGCAGCGCCTGGTCGGCCGGGCCGTCGCGGTGGCCGAAGTCGAACAGGCCCTTGCCGATGACGGTGTGCACGGTGCGGTCGGCGTCCAGCCGGCGCAGCGCGGAGGTCTCCGAGTCGACCAGCCAGAGCCGGTCGCCGTCGGCGGCCAGGCCCGAGGTCTGGGCGAAGAACGCCTCCGCCGCCGGGCCGTCGTGCAGGCCTTCCACGGTGGTGCCGGCGAGGCGTTCGACGCGGCGCTCCCGCGGCTCGAACAGGCCGAGCGTGTGGTTGCCCGCCATGGCGACGACCACCCCGCCCGCGGGCTCCCACCAGGCGACGTCCCACGGGCTGGTGAGGTCGATCGCGTCGGCCGGGCCGTCGGTGTCGCCGTCGCGCCACTGCTCGCCGGTGCCCGCGACGGTGGTGACCTCGCCGGTGACGAGGTCGACGCCGCGCAGCAGGTGGTTGACCGTGTCGGCGACGACCGCGTGGTAGCCGACCTCGGCGGCGACGTCGTCGGGCAGCAGCGCGATGCCCGCCGGTTCGGAGAAGGTGGGTTCGAGGCCGTCGCGGCGACCGCGCTCACCGGTGCCGATGCGCCTGATCACGGTCTCGCCGTCGAGTTCGAGCTCGACCAGGCCGTGGTGCGCGGAGTCGCTGACCAGGAGGGTGTCGTTCGGGGTCAGGACGGCTTTCGCGGGGAAGCGGAGCTCGGTCTCGCGGGGCGGCGGCGCGACGTACGGGCCGTCGCCGCGGTGCAGGGTGCCCTTGGCGTCGTGCTCGGCGACGAGCTCGGACACGATCTGGCGCAGCGCGTCGAGGTGGCCCTCGCCGGAGGCGACGTGCACGACGTAGCCCTCGGGGTCCACCAGCACGAGCGTGGGCCACGCCTTCACCGCGTAGTTCTGCCAGGTCGTGAGCTCGGGGTCGTCCAGCACGGGGTGCTCCACCCCGTACCGCTCGACGGCCGCCTCGAGCGCGGCCGGCTCCGCCTCGTGGACGAACTTGGGCGAGTGCACGCCGACGGTGACCAGGACGTCGGCGAACTCCGCTTCGAGCGGGCGCAGCTCGTCGAGGACGTGCAGGCAGTTGATGCAGCAGAACGACCAGAAGTCGAGCAGCACCACCTTGCCGCGCAGGTCGGCCAGCCGGATGTCCCGCCCACCCGTGTTGAGCCAACCGCGGCCCACCAGTTCGGGGGCGCGGACACGGGCGCGGCGTCGTTGTGCGGTCGTCACGCCCGAAGTGAACACGAGTACCACGCGCCTGTATTTCGCCGCCCACGATGTGAGAGCCCGCACGTGAGGGGGCAAGCCCGCAACAGACCCGGCCCGCACATCGCCCAGCAGATCCCCCGTTTTGTACAAACCTTACCGTCTGTACAATTCGGGGTATGCGCGAGGTGCCGATCAGTGAAGCGCGGGATCACCTGGGTGACCTCGTCTCCCGGGTTGAGCACGCCGCCGAACGAGCCGTGCTGACGCGGCACGGCAAGCCCGTGGCCGCAGTGATCTCGATGGATGACCTCCACCGGCTCGAAGCCGCCGAGGACGAGGCCGACCTCGCCGCCGCACGAGCGGCGCTGGCCTCCGCCGGACCACGCGTCCCGCACCACGAGGTGCTCGCCGAGTTCGATCTCGCCTGAACCGTGGCGTACGAAATCGAGTGGACCACCGCTGCCCTCAGGGAACTCCGCAAGCTCGACCGGCAGACGGGCCGCAAGGTGGTTCTGTCGGTGACCGCGCTGGCCGATGACCCACGCCCGCCCGGGTCTCGCGCGCTGGTCGGCCAACCCGCCGGTGTCATGCGGATCAGGATCGGCGCCTACCGGGTCGTCTACCAGGTCGAAGACGTGAAGGTACTGGTGACGGTCGTGCGGGTGGCACATCGCCGCGAGGTCTACCGCAAGCCCTGACCGCGGCTTGGAAAGTTGACCTCACTGGCAGCAGAAACGACCGGAAGTCGAGCCGTACCACCAGTGGGACGGCCCTGGTGGGACCGGGGCTGCGCTAGCCGGGTCGGCGGACCGTGCGGGGGCCGAGGACGGTGGCGCCCAGGGCCGTCACGCGGTGGCGGAGGGCGCGGTCGGCGGTGATCACCGTGCACGGGCGGTCGGGTGGGTTGGCGCGGACCACGTCCACGATCGCGTCGTCACCGGAGCCGGGGGCGGAGACGACGCGGACCCCGGGCACCGGCTCGACGTGCCGCGCCTTGCCCTCGACCACGAGGACGACGTCCAGCGGACCGGGCAGCTCCGGCAGGCCCTGCTCGGCCACGTCGACGAGGTCGTCGCGCAGGCGGGCGGCGGCGCCGGCGCGGTCGCGCCACCAGCCGTCCGGGACGGAGCCGACGACGTTGGCCGCGTCCACGACCAGGAGCGGGTGCGTCATCGACTCATGCTCTCAGCAAACCCTCATGAAACTGTCGTACCCCGATGGCACCATGGAGTGGTCCATTGGGGGACAGACATGAACACGCAGGGGGACATTGTGATGATCAGGCGCGCCCGCAGGACGACGGACGACACCTGGAACGGCTCGGCCACGGCCAAGTAGCCGGGCATGGGAAACCCCGCGGTGCTGCCAGGTCGGGGGTCCGACAGCACCGCGGGGTCATCTGGAACATCGATACACGATCGTGGTCCGTTACATCCCCTATCGGGTGTGACAGGGATCACATTGTTACAGGACGAAGCCCTGCCGCGCGGGAGGTGCGACAGGGCTTCGTCATTCCCCCTTCACCAGCACGCGGACGACGGGGCGGCACACCCGGTGTCGATCGGGTGGTCGTCACGCGCGCCGCAGGAAGGTCCCCCCTAGCGGAGGGTCGTCACCTGAGCCTGGGCGATCGCCATCAGCTCGTGACGCATGGCCGGGGTGGGCGCCATGTCGATCGCACGGGCGACGGCCTTGCGGTTGCGAGCCTCGACACGACGAGCGCGGAGCTTCGCAGTGAAGTTCATCGGGGGTTCATCCCTCTCAAAGGTTCTCTCTCGGTGTGTGCCTCAAGTATGCACCCTCGGGCGCGCGAAAGCACCCGATTATCCGGTGAGGTGCCGCACATACCGACGAATCATCGGCCGTAACGCCGTGACCCCCGACGATTCGCCTGGAGTACACCTGCTGGACCGGATATGGGTCGACCCACTCTCTAGCGTGCGCGCCAGATCACCCAATGCGATCGAAGCCAACGAATAACCCCAGGTCAGGGGCGAGTCAGTCCTCGCGGCCGAGCAGGAACCGGCCGAAGTGGGGCACGGTGAACGCGATCTGCCCGCGTTCGGCCGAGTACACGAGCCCCTTCTTGATCAGGCTGTCCCGGGCGGGCGACAGCGACGACGGCTTGCGGCCCAGGTGGTCGGCCACCTGCGCGGTGTTCACGCCCGCGTCCTTGCCGTCGGTCAGCTCCGCCATCGCCCGCAGGTACTCCCGCTCGGCCGGCGTCGCCCGCTCGTAGCGCGACCCGAAGAACCCGACCGCCAGCTCGGCGTCCGCCTCCGGCGCGGCCACCGAGACGTCCACCGCGGTGATCGGGTCGGCCGGCGCCGCGTCCCACGCCGCCTTGCCGTAGGCCTGGATGAAGTACGGGTAGCCGCCCGAGGCGTCGAACAGCGCGTCCAGCGCCTCCGGCTCGATGCCCGCCTCCTCGCGGTCCACCGGCGCGAGCACGGCGCGGTCGGCGTCCTCGCGGCTGAGCCGGTCGATCCGCACGTACCGGAACAGGCGCTCCGAGTACGACTTCGACGCCGACAGCACGGCGGGCAGGTGCGGCAGCCCGGCGCCGACCACGACCAGCGGCGCGCCCGACTGCGACAGCTCGTGGCACGCCGCGCACAGCGCCGAGATGTCGTCCGCCGGCACGTCCTGCATCTCGTCGATCAGCAGGGCGACGCCCGTGCCCACGTCCTGCGCCAGCTCCGCGACCTCGGTGAACAGCTCGACCAGGTCGATCTCGATGTCACCGGAGTCCGCCCGGCCGACCGCCGCGGGCACGTCGATGCCCGGCTGCCACCGGTCGCGCAGCTTCGCGTCCTCGGGGTTGGACCGCAGCGCGAACGCCTTGAGCACCCCGAGCACCGACTCCACCCGGTCCGGCGCGCGGTGCCGCACGGCCAGGTCGCGGATCGCCCGGTGCAACGCGGCCGACAGGGGGCGGCGCAGCCCGGCCTCGGGCCGTGCCTCGATCTTCCCGGCGCCCCAGCCGCGCTTGAGCGCCATCGACCGCAGCTCGCCCAGCAGCACGGTCTTGCCGACGCCGCGCAGACCGGTGAGCACGAGGCTGCGTTCCGGCCGGCCGCGCGCGACCCGTTCGAGCACGACCTCGAACGCGCCCAGCTCCTTGTCGCGCCCCGCCAGCTCGGGCGGCCGCTGGCCCGCGCCGGGGGCGAACGGGTTGCGCACCGGGTCCATCCTCGGAAGGTATCGAGGTGTCTAGAGCCGATCCAATACTCAAGCCGTGTCGTCTGGTATTCGTGAATCTAGTGTTTGAGCTATATAGCGCTATCGAACGGGATGGACGGTAGCGTCGTGCCATGGCTGAGGTGGTGACGAAGGGCGTCGGCAAGGTCGAGCGGACCGCCGACCGCGCCGAGGTGCACGCGAGCTTCGAGACGCAGGGGTCGACGCGCAACGAGGCGGTGGAGCTGCTGACCGCGCGGATCGCCGGGGTGGAGCCCGCGCTCGGACGGCCGGGCGTCGAGGTGCGGTCGCGGCAGCTCAACGTGCACGACAACTGGGACGGCAAGCGCCGTTCGGGCAGCCGTGCCACGCAGAACTACGTGGTGCGGATCGACGACGTGGCCGGGCTCGACGGTCTGCTCGGCGCGCTCGTGACCGCCGAGCCGACGTGGTTGCACGGGCCGACGTGGCAGCTCAAGGACGACGTGGACGCCGTCCGCGAGGCGCAGCGCGAGGCCGTGCGCGACGCGCGCCGGCGTGCCGAGGGCTATGCCGAGGCCCTCGGCGCGCGGCTGGGGCCGCTGCACCGGCTGACCGACGGCGACGCCGAGACGTGGGCCGCCGAGTCGCACCGGATGATGGCGGCCGGTTACGGCGGCGCGCCGGGCGTGCCGCCGCAGATGGACCAGCTCAACCTCGAGGCGCAGCAGATCGTGGTCACGGTCCGCTGCACGGCCGCGTGGACGCTCCTCGACTGACGCCCGACGTGCCCCGAGCGTTCGACCCGGGGGCCCGAACGTGGGACACGCGGGTCAGCTGCTCGATTTCGGTTGGGACAGCTCGACCACGACCGAGCGGTTGCGGGCGGCGGCGTCGGGGATCAGGTCGCCCGCGTTGTCGAGGTCGACGGCCAGCGGCGAGGTGAAGCCCGCGCCGAGCACCTCCGTGAACGCCGCCCGGCTCACGCCGAGCTCCACCAGCGCCGACACCACCCGCTGGGCACGTCGCCGGGTCAGGTCGGCCGCCGCCTCGGCCGACGCCGAGCTGGCCGTGCGGGCGATGACCCGCGCGGTGGTGCGGCCGTCGAACTTCTTCGCCACCTCGGCCAACGCCTCGCGCGCGCCCGGCGCGAGCTCGTCGCTCCCGGCCTTGAACAGCACGGAGCTCGGCAGGTGCACCAACGCGTCCTGGTGCACGACCTGGCCGAGGTCCACGACCGGCACCTCGGCCCGGCCGATCGACGCGCCACCGGGCACCGGCTCGGTGTCGTGCGTGCAGCTGTTCGCGCCGAACTTCGCGCAGACCCCGAGCCACAGCTGGACCAGCGCCTCCTTCGCGCCCGGCGGCAGCTGCGGCTGGTCGCCGACCACCTGGCCGAGCCCGGAGAAGATCACGTCCTTGCCGGTCAGCTCGGGCAGGGCGTCGTCCGGCACCGACGCCACCACGGCCGCGACGTCGAGGTCCAGCCCGAGCCGCGTCAGGTCGAGCGGGTCGGTGGTCTGCAACCCGCTGCTGTGCAGCACGAGCACCGCCGGCCCGTCCGCCGACGCCATGTCCGCCAGCACGGACAGCGGGTCGAGGTCGGTGCTGGTGCCGCCGAGGCCGCTGAGCTGACCGGCCAGCCGGGTCATGTTCTGCTCGAAGCCGAGCTCGCGCAGCGACGCGTCGCTCTCGATGTCGTTGCCGTCTCGGATGGTGAAGTCCTCGTCCGAGTACGCGCTGCCCGAACTGTCGCCCTGCCGGTACACGACGACCCTGGTCGCGCCCTGGTCGACGGCCTCCGACAGCCGGTCGACGACCGTCCTGGTGAGCTGGACGCGGGGCTCGTTGGCCGACGCGGTCACCCCGATGCGCAAGGTGGTGGCTTCGCGGGAGCTCTCCCCGCAGGCAGCACAAGACGCCGCCACCAGCACGACTGCGGCGAAGAGCCGTGAGTGGTTCATGCATTGGAAACGGAACGAGAACGCGTTGTGTTACCAATAACACCCGTTCGGCCTAATATCGGGCCTACCGCTCCACGATCGCCGTAACGCCCTGACCACCCGCCGCGCAGATCGAGATCAGCCCGCGACCCGAGCCTCGCTCCGCCAAGAGCTTCGCCAGCGTGGCCACGATCCGCGCGCCGGTGGCGGCGAACGGGTGCCCGGCGGCCAGCGACGAGCCGTTGACGTTCAGCTTCGACCGGTCGATCGGGCCGAGCGGCGCGTCCAGCCCGAGCCTGCCCTTGGCGAAGTCCGCGTCCTCCCACGCCTTCAACGTCGCCAGCACCTGCGACGCGAACGCCTCGTGGATCTCGTAGAAGTCGAAGTCCTGCAACGACAGCCCGGCCCGCGCCAGCATCCGCGGCACCGCGTACGCGGGCGCCATCAGCAGGCCCTCCCCGCCGTGCACGTAGTCGACCGCCGCCGTCTCGGTGAACGTCAGGTAGGCGAGCACCGGCAGGTTCCGCGCCGCCGCCCACTCCTCCGACGCCAGCAGCACGGCCGACGCGCCGTCGCTGAGCGGCGTGGAGTTGCCCGCCGTCATGGTCGCGCCCTCGCCGCGGCCGAACACCGGCTTGAGCTTCGCCAGCTTCTCCACCGACGAGTCCGGCCGCAGGTTCTGGTCCCTGGTCAGGCCGAGGTGCGGCGTGACCAGGTCGTCGAAGAACCCGCGGTCGTAGGCGGCGGCGAGGTTGCGGTGGCTGGCGGCGGCCAGTTCGTCCTGCTCCTCGCGCGCGATGCCCCACTCGCGGGCGGTGATCGCCGCGTGCTCGCCCATGGACAGACCGGTGCGCGGCTCGCCGTTGCGCGGCACGTCCGGCACCACGTGCCTGGGCCGCAGCTTCAGCGCCGCCTTGAGCTTCGCGCCGGCGCTCCGCGCCCGGTTGAACTCCAGCAGCACGCCACGCAGGTCCTCGTTCACGCCGATCGGCGCGTCGCTGGTGGTGTCCACGCCGCCGGCCACGCCGACCTCGATCTGCCCGAGCGCGATCTTGTTCGCCACCGCGATCACGGCCTGCAACCCGGTGCCGCACGCCTGCTGCACGTCGTAGGCGGGCGTCTCGGCGGACAGCCTGCTGCCCAGCACGGCCTCGCGGACCAGGTTGAAGTCGCGGCTGTGCTTGAGCACCGCGCCCGCGACCACCTCGCCGAGCCGTTCGCCCTGCAGCCCGAACCTGCTGACCAGGCCGTCCAGGGTGGCGGTGAGCATGTCCTGGTTCGACGCCGTGGCGTAGGGGCCGTTGGACCGGGCGAACGGGATGCGGTTGCCGCCGAGGATGGCTACGCGGGCCATGGCGTCCTCCAGAGTGGTGGGCGTGGGCACTTCGTGGGCAATGTTACCTACTCATCAGTAGACTTACTAGCGAGTAGGGAGTGTGATGTCCCCATGGATCGTTACCAGTCGTTCGCCAGGTCCGGCCTCGGGCGGTTCGTCGTGGGCAAGCTCGGCCTGCCCGATCCCCACCCGCTGCGCCGCCACTCGCCCGACGAGCCACCGCTGGCCGGGCCCGTGCTGATCGGCGGTGGCGGTCGGCTGGCCGACGCCGTGCGCGCGGCGGTGAAGTCCGCGGGCCTCGACCTCGACGACCCGGGGCACGGCGGGCGGTACGGCGCGCTGGTGTTCGACGCGTCCGGCATCGACTCGGTCGAGCGGCTGCGCGAGCTGCACGAGTTCTTCCACCCGGTGATCCGGTCCCTCGGCCCGTGCGGCCGGGTGGTCGTCTTCGGCACGCCGCCGGAGCGGGCCGAGTCCCCGATCGCGCAGCGCGCGCTGGAAGGCTTCACGCGCAGCGTCGGCAAGGAGCTCAAGCGCGGCGGCACGGCCCAGCTGGTGTACGTCGAGCCCGGCGGCGAGGGCGCGATCGAGTCGACCGTGCGGTTCCTTCTGTCGGGCCGGTCGGCGTACGTGTCCGGGCAGGTGGTGCGGATCGGGCCGGCCGACGTCGAGGTCCCCGCCGACTGGGACCGGCCGCTGGCCGGGAAGGTCGCGCTGGTCACGGGCGCGGCACGCGGTATCGGCGCGGCGATCGCCGAGGTGCTGGGCCGGGACGGCGCGACCGTGGTGTGCCTGGACGTGCCCGCGCAGGGCGACGAGCTGTCCGCGGTGGCCAACCGGGTCGGCGGCACCACGCTCCAGCTCGACATCACCGCGCCGGACGCGCCCGCGCGGATCGTCGAGCACCTCGTGCGGCGGCACGGCGGCGTGGACGTCGTCGTGCACAACGCGGGCATCACGCGTGACCGCACGCTCGGGCGGATGGACGCGGGCCGGTGGGACTCGGTGGTCGCGGTGAACCTGGCGTCGCAGGTGCGGGTCAACGAGGCGCTGCTCGCCGCCGACGCGGTGCGACCCAACGGGCGGATCGTCGGCGTGTCGTCCATCGCGGGCATCGCCGGCAACGTCGGCCAGACCAACTACGCCACCACCAAGGCGGGGGTGATCGGCATGGTCGACTCCCTGTCGCGGCAGGTCGCGGGCCGGGCCACGGTGAACGCGGTCGCGCCCGGCTTCATCGAGACCAGGATGACGGCCGCGGTGCCGCTGGTCATCCGCGAGGCGGGCCGGCGGATGAACAGCCTGTCGCAGGGCGGCCTGCCGGTGGACGTCGCCGAGGCCATCGCGTGGTTCGCGCACCCGGCGTCGGCCGGGGTGAACGGCAACGTCGTGCGCGTGTGCGGGCAGAGCCTGCTGGGGGCGTGATGGCGAACCTGACCCTGCTCTACGCCAAGGCCGCGCTGACCGGGTTCACCCGGCGGGGCGACGAGCTGCCGCGGTCGTCCCTGGACGTCGAGGTGACCGTCGACCCCGAGCACCTGGCCCGGTACGCCAAGGTGTGCGGGTTCGGCGTGCGCGACGAGCTGCCGATCACCTACCCGCACGTGCTCGGCTTCGAGTCTCAGATCAGGCTGATGACCGGGCCCGGCTTCCCGTTCCCGCTGCCCGGCCTGGTGCACGTGGCCAACCGGATCCGGCAGCACCGGCCGTTGCGGGTGTCCGAGCCGCTGTCGCTGCACGTGGCGTTGGCGGACCTGCGGCCGCACGAGCGCGGGCGGCAGTTCGACGTGGTGACCACGGTGTCGGTGGACGGCGAAGAGGTGTGGGTCGACGTGTCGACCTACCTGCGGCGGGAGGGCGGCGCGGCGAAGGAGCAGGCGTCGCGCGCCGAACCGCCCGCGCCGACGGCCCGGTGGCGGCTGCCGGGCGACCTCGGCCGGCGGTACGCGGACGCGTCCGGCGACCGCAACCCGATCCACCTGCACCCGGTGACCGCCAAGGCGTTCGGCTTCCCCCGGGCCATCGCGCACGGGATGTGGTCGAAGGCGCGGTGCGTGGCCGCGTTCGAAGGACGGCTGCCCGACGCGTACGAGGTCGACGTGCGGTTCAAGGCGCCGGTCCTGCTGCCGGGCGAGGTCGACTTCTCCTCCGCGCCCACCGGTGACGGGTGGCGGTTCGCGCTGTGGTCGAGTCGGCCGCACCTGGAAGGCGCGATCAGCGGCTGACGTTGTCGGCCAGCGTGCGCAGGAGGACGCGCAGCCGGACGGTGTCCTCCTCGCCCAGGTTCATCGCCTCGCCCATCGCGGGCGGCACGTCCTTGGCGCGTTCACGCAGCTCGTCGCCCTCCTCGGTGAGCACGAGCCGGACCGAGCGCTCGTCGTCCGGGCGGCGTTCGCGGCGGATCAGGCCCGCCGCCTCCAGGCGCTTGAGCAGCGGGGACAGCGTGCCGTAGTCGAGCTGGAGCGCGGCGGCGACGTCCTTGACCGGCACCGGACCGCGTTCCCACAGCACCAGCAGCACCAGGTACTGCGGGTAGGTCAGGCCGAGGTCGTCCAGCAGCGGCCGGTACCGCGCGGTGACGGCCCGCGAAGCCGCGTAGAGCGCGAAGCAGAGCTGGTCGTCCAGCTCCAGGCTGAAGTCCCGCATGTCCGTCGTCCCTCCACTTGTGATCGAGACCACGATACACCTGCACCCATTTAGATTGTGCACGATGTAATCGCAGGCTATGTTTCGTGTTGTCAGGTTCGACCGCACGACATCGAGGAGCCCGAGATGACCGTCCTGGAGCCGGCCGCCGCCGAGTTCGCCGCCGCGACCGCCAACCCGCCGTACCTGTTCGACCTCGGCCCGGTGGAGGGCCGGCAGGCCGTGGACGGCGTGCAGGCCGGCGAGGTGTTCAAGCCCGAGGTGGACGAGGAGTGGGTGACCGTCGGCGAGGTGCCCGTCCGGATCGTCCGGCCGGCGGGCGCCACCGGCACGCTGCCCGTCGTCCTCTACGTCCACGGCGCCGGCTGGGTGTTCGGCAACGCGAAGACGCACGACCGGCTGGTGCGCGAGCTGGCCGTCGGCGCGGGCGCGGCCGTGGTGTTCCCCGACTACAGCCTCTCGCCCGAGGCGCACTACCCCGTGGCGCTGGAGGAGAGCTACGCCGTCGCGCGGTGGATCGTCGCCGAGGGCGCCGCGCGCGGGCTCGACGCGTCGCGCCTGGCCGTGGCCGGCGACTCGGTCGGCGGGAACATGTCGGCGGCGCTGACGCTGCTGGCCAAGGAGCGCGGTGACGTGGCGTTCAAGCAGCAGGTGCTGTTCTACCCGGTGACGGACGCGTCGTTCGACACGCCGTCGTACCGCGAGTTCGCCGAGGGCTACTTCCTGCGCCGGGACGCGATGCAGTGGTTCTGGGACCAGTACACGACGTCCGAGGCGCAGCGCGCGGAGATCACCGCGTCACCGCTGCGGGCCACGGTCGAGCAGCTCACCGGCCTGCCGCCGGCGCTGGTGATCACCGCCGAGGCCGACGTGCTGCGCGACGAGGGCGAGGCCTACGCGAACAAGCTGCGCGAAGCGGGCGTGCCGGTGACCGCGGTGCGCTACCAGGGCGTGATCCACGACTTCGTGATGCTCAACGCGCTGCGCGAGACCCACGCCGCCGAGGCCGCGATCAGCCAGGCGGTGGCCGTGCTCAAGGGCGCGCTGGCCTAGGCGTCGCCCTCCGGTCCCGGGCCGGACCGCCGTGACGGCGGGTGCCACACGTCGCCCGCCACCAGGTCCCCGAAACCCATCCACACCAGGTTCATGAGCCGGGCGGCGACGACGCCGGCCGGCTCCTCGGGGTTGTCGAGCCACCAGTCGGCCAGCGACTCGCCCGCGCCGACCAGTGCCGCGGCCAGCGACTCGGCCTCCTTGTCGCCCGCCCGCGGCACGTTGGTGAAGTCCGACGAGTGCACCAGCAGCGCCGCCACCAGGCTGATCGCCCGGCCGCGCATGTCGGCCAGCTCCTCGGCGAACGGACCGCCCTGCGAGGACGCCTGCCGGTGCAGGACCTGCCAGCTCGCGCGGTTCTCGCCGACGAACCCGAAGAACGCCCGCAACCCGCTCCACAGCTGGACGTCCGGCGGCTCCTCGGCCTCGACGCCGTTCGCGATCGCCTCCATCATCCGGGTCGCCTCACGGCGGATGCAGGTGGCGAACAGCTCCTCCTTGGACCCCAAGTAGGCGTACAGCATCGGTTTGGAGATGCCCGCGACCTCGGAGATCTCGTCCATGGACGCGGCGTGGAACCCCAAGCGCGAGAAGACGTCCACCGCCGCGTCCATGATCTGCCGCTCGCGCACCGCGCGTGGCAGTCTCTTGGCCCGGCCCGGGCGAACCGGTTGCTCTGCGTGCATCGCACCCCCTGGATGGCTGGGACAAGATTACTCCGCGCCCCTTGCCGCCTTACCTACTCGCCAGTAGACTTACCTGTCAGTAGGTAGCGGAGGTGTCACACATGACCATCGACCTCACCACCGAGGCGATCGCGAAGCTCAGCCCGCAGGAGCTGATCTCAACGCTCAAGCAGGTCGACCCGGGCGACCCGGCGCTCAAGGACGTCGACATCGACGTCATCGCGCGCGGCATCGACCCGAAGAAGCTCGGCCGGGACGAGTTCGCGGACCTGCTCGACGCGCTGGGCGCGCTGGCCGACGGCGGGGCCGACCTCGACCTGGCCAAGATGGACCCGCAGAACTTCGCGCGGATCATCTCGCGCGCGTCCAAGGACCAGATCGAGGCCGTGACGTCGCGGCCGGGCCTGCGCGAACGCGTGCTGGACGAGGTGTTCCGCCGCATGGAGGCGCACTTCCGCAGCGAACGCGCGGGCGCCACGCGCGCCGTCGTGCACTTCCGGCTGACCGGCGGGTCCGACGGCGACGACGTGTACGAGGCGATCATCGAGAACGCCGAGTGCACGATCAACAAGGAGCAGACCCGTGACCCCAGGGCCGTTGTCACGTTGGGACCGGTGGAGTTCCTGAAGCTCGCGACCGGCAACGCGTCGGCCCCGGTGCTGTTCATGACCGGCAAGCTGAAGGTCAAGGGCGACCTGGGCTTCGCGGCCGGGTTCATGAGCTTGTTCAACATTCCGAAGGCGTGAGGGGACCATGGGCGGTTTTTCGCTGGAGCTCAACGAAGACCAGGTTGACCTGCGCGAGTGGGTCCACGGCTTCGCGAAGGACGTGATCCGGCCCGCGGCGTCGGAGTGGGACGAGCGCGAGGAGACGCCGTGGCCGGTGATCCAGGAGGCGGCGAAGATCGGCCTGTACGGGTTCGAGTCGCTGGCCACCTGGTTCGCCGACCCCATCGGCCTGTCGCTGCCGATCGCGACCGAGGAGCTGTTCTGGGGTGACGCCGGCATCGCGTTGGCGTTGATGGGCACCGGGTTGGCGGCGGCGGGGATCTTCGCGTCCGGCGAGCCCGAGCAGCTGGCCGAGTGGGTGCCCGAGTGCTTCGGCACGGAGGACGACCCGAAGCTGGCGGCGTTCTGCGCGTCCGAGCCGCAGGCGGGCTCCGACGTGGCCGGGTACCGGACGCGCGCCGTGTACGACGAGGCCACCGACGAGTGGGTGCTCAACGGGCAGAAGGCGTGGGCGACCAACGGCGGGATCGCCAACGTGCACGTCGTGACCGCGGTCGTGGACCCGGCGCTGGGAGCGCGCGGCCAAGCGGGCTTCGTCGTGCCGCCGGGCACGCGCGGGCTGTCGTCGCCGGGGAAGATCCGCAAGCACGGGATGCGGGCGTCGCACACGGCGGACGTGTTCCTGGACGACGTCCGCGTGCCCGGCCGGTGCCTGCTGGGCGGCAAGGAGAAGCTGGACGCTCGGCTGGCGCGTGCCCGTGAGGGGCAGAAGGCCGGTGGTCAGGCGGCGATGGCGACGTTCGAGACGACCCGGCCGACCGTGGGCGCGATGGCGGTGGGCGTCGCGCGTGCGGCTTACGAGTACTCGCTGGAGTACGCGAAGGACCGGTCGGCGTTCGGCCGGAAGATCATCGAGAACCAGTCCATCGCGTTCGACCTGGCGAACATGAAGATGGAGATCGACGCCGCGCGGCTGCTGGTGTGGCGGGCGGCCTGGATGGGTCGCAACAACGTCCCGTTCACGGCGGGCGAGGGGTCGATGTCGAAGCTCAAGGCGGGCGAGGTGTCCGTGTGGGCGACGGAACGTGCGATCCACATCCTGGGCGGGGCCGGTTACACGCGCGAGCACCCGGTCGAGCGGATGCACCGTGACGCCAAGATCTTCACCATCTTCGAGGGGACGTCGGAGATCCAGCGGTTGGTCGTGGCCAGGGCCATTTCCGGGATGTACATCAAGTGAGTTGATCTCCCCAGGCCGTCATCAGGCCGTCTGGGAGGTGGACGGGGTCTTCGGGACGCGGAAGACCCCGTCCACTGCTTTGCGGGCGCGTTCGTGCTCCGCGCGAGTCGTGGCACTCATTCGGCCGCCTTCACCCAGTCGGAGATGTGACCATGTGCGGCATGTCCCCAGAGCCGTTCTTCAACGTCGTCCGTGACGGCGAGTCCGGCCCGCACGCCTGCCCTTGCTGCGGCTTCCTCACCCTCGGCGAACGGGGTGGCTACGAGATCTGCGACGTCTGCTTCTGGGAGGACGACGGCCAGGACGAGCACGATGCCGACCAGGTACGAGGAGGCCCGAACCGAGGTCTCAGCCTGACCCGGGCCCGCGAGAACTACGGCCGGGTCGGCGCCGCCGACCCGACGGACCTCAAGCACGTCCGACCGCCGAAGCCCGACGAGTACCCGCCTTCCTGGCTGCCAAGCCAGTCGGGGTGACGGGCCCTCAGCGCGTCACGTTCGTCGGTGGTCGGCAGCAGCACGTCCGCGCCGCCGTCGTAGGGGTGGTGGATGCGGCGCAGGTCCAGGTCGGTGATCATCACGTTGGCCTCGGCGTCGTCCGCCACCTCGCGCAGCAGGGTGTCGATGGCGCCGTTCGTCCACGGGATCCGCTTGGCGTACAAGTGCCAGTACGACGGGTAGTCCAGGTCCGGGTCCACGCAGATCGTCGTCCAGTGACCGGTCCCCGGCTCCGGATCCTCGCGCCACCGCATGGTGATCACGTAGACCTCCCCGCCGGCGAACAGCTCGTCCAGCACCGCGTTGTAGCGGTGCAGGGCGATGGCGTACTCGTCCTCGGTCCCGGGGTACCGCTTCGACTCCGGCAGGCTGTGGAAACGCACCCAGCGCTCGGGGTACGCGTGCTTGAGCCGGTGCGCCTCCGGGCCGCACCGATCCCACTGCCGGTCCCACCGGCGCGACAGGTCGGACACCGGTGGCACGGATTCCCGCAGCCAGTCGTCCAGGTGCCCGCGCACGTCCTCGGCGGCGAGGTCGGGGCGCAGTTCGGTCCTGGCACGCCAAGCGGGGCCCGTCAGCTCGACGACCAGCGCCGTCCCGGTCGTGGCGGAGTGCAGGGCGGGCACGATCGCCTGCCTCAGCCACCGGTCCTGGTGCTCCTGCACCCACTGGCACGCGGCGTCGGCCCACGGGCGCTCGTTCATCGGTCCACTCCGTGATCCTCGACGGCCGGGTCGGCTTGGGCGCCTCGTCGGGTGCGTCGGGCTCGATCGTCCTGAGGCCGAGGTGCCGGCCGAGTTCTACCAGGGCGTCTTCGGCCGCCGGTGGACGCGGGGTGAAGGACCTCGGCGTGGCCAAGGCCGAGGTCCTTCGCAGATGAGCGTCAGCGACCGGCTTCCGCCAGCCACGCCCGTTCGGCCGTGGTGTCGGGGACCTGGGTCTCCCAGCCGTTGACCGTGGCGATCAGCTGCCAGTAGCGCTCGGCCCTGGGGTCGCCGAACTCCTCCAACCGGCGGGACAGTTCCGGGCCGACCGGGAGGTCCAGGGCGGACGCCCACCTCTCGTTGATCTCGGCGACGATCGCCGCCGCCTCCGGCGAACGCGGGTCGATGCCCGCGTCCACCGCCTCGCGCGCCCGGGCGAACGCGTGCTGGAACGCCTCCATCTGCGCCGGCGAGTACGGCGCCAGGTCGGCGCCCTCCGCCCGCATCTCCTGGTGCCGCTGCGACATCCGCCGGATCGACGCCCGGAAGTCCGGGTCGCGCACCAGGTTCACCAGCTCGATCCACGCCTCCAACTGCTCCGGCGACGGGTCGTCCGGCAGGTCGACCCGGACCGACCTCATGCGCTCCAAGAACGCCTGGTCCATGTCGAACCCGCCGAACACCTCGTCGAAGAAGTCGTCCAGGATCGCCTGCCGCTCCTCCGCCGACAGCCGCGCGAACTCGTGCACCATCTCCACCTCCCCGTTCCGAGCCACGACCCGCAGCACGGCCCGGCGCAGCCGGAGCGTGCGCATCTGCGCGTCGATGGCTTCCGCGTGCGTCCGGGCCACCTCGGCCACGGACACCTCCCGTGCCAGGACCCGTTGCGCGGTGGGCAGGTCGACGCCCAGTTCACGCAGGGTCCGCACGAGCTTCAGCCGCGCCAGCCCGTCGACGTCGTAGGTGCGGAACCCGCCCACCGTGCGCCCCGCCACGGGGATCACACCGGAGTCGGAGTAGAACCGGATCGTCCGCGTGGACAACCCGGTCAACCGCGCCAGTTCGCCGATCGAGTAGTGCGTCACGGGGACCACCTTGAATTCTCCAGTCACTGGAACTTCAACCGATTAACGCGCTCGTCCGGCACGATTGCACCTCGTGCTCGACCACTTCGCCCCCTACTTGCCCGCCGGCGTCGCGTTCGCCGTGCTCATCGTCCTGTGGCTGGTGCTGCGGCTCGCCCGGCCCTCGCGCGGGACGACGCCGACGTCGACGCCACCGGTGGTGCTCCGCGAGAAACAGGTGGTCGCCGACGTCAAGGGGTCGATGGGTCGGTCGCTGGTCAAGTGGCTGGTGCTGGCCCTGCTGCTGGCCGCGGCCACCGGGTACGGGCTCTACCGGCTGCTCGGCCGACCGGCGCTGCCGTCGTCCACCAGCTTCACCACCGCCGAGCTGCTCGACCTGCTCAAGATCGGCCTCGCCGTGGTCGGCGGGCTGGGCGCGGTCGTCGCGCTGGCCGTCGGGTACCGCAAGCAGCAGGTGTCGGAAGCCGCGCACGTCATCGCCACCCGGCAGGAGCAGCGGGAGCGCACGAAGTTCTTCAACGAGCGCTACGGCAAGGCCGCCGAGCAGCTCGGCCACGAGAGCTTCGCGGTCCGCCTCGCGGGCGTGTACGCGATGGTCGGCCTGGCCGACGACTGGCCGGAGCAGCGCCAGACCTGCGTGGACGTGCTGTGCGGCTACCTGCGCACGCCCTACCCCGAGGAGGACCGCACGGAGCGCGAGGTGCGCCAGGAGATCATCAACACCCTGCTCGACCACACCTGGAAGGACTCGTGGACCGTCGGCGGCGTCGAGATGGACTTCCACGGCGTCGAGTTCGAGGACCTGGACCTGTCGGAACGCCGGTTCGTCGGCACCTTCAAGTTCGACAACGCCGTCTTCCGCGGCGCACGCACCGACTTCGCCCGTTGCCGGGTCACGGGCACGCTCAGCTTCCGCCGGGCGCGGTTCACCGCCGCGGTCACGTCGTTCGAGGACCTCTCCGCCCGGTCCGCCACCCTCGACTTCGGCGAGGCCGAGTTCACCGGCGAGGTCGCCGACTTCTCCGCGACGGACCTCACCGCCGGCACCGTCGACCTGACCGGCGCGGCCCTGCGCGGCACGACCCTCACGTTCGCCGGGCTCGTCGGCACGAGCGCGACCATCGCCCTCGACGGCGCGGAGCTCAGCCGCTCGACCGTGGACCTGTCGATGGTGAACCTGCTCTCGGGCAGGGCCGACTCGGTGATCGGGCTGCGTGGAGTGGAGGCGCGGGAGTGCGCGTTCCGGTTCGACGGCAGCCACTTCCGGCAGACCCGGGTCAAGCTGCTCGACGCCGGGTTCACCCGCTGCGCGGTCACCGCGGAGGGCACCGAACCGGAGCACGTGGCGGAGGTGCTGAGAGGGATCGGTGACGCGGAAGGGCCGACGCCCGCGGTGGACGCCGGCCCTTCCGGTTCAGCCGATCGGTAGGTCGGTACTTCAGTAGGTCATCGCCACGCCGGGGTCGGCGAGCAGCGCGCCCACGTCGGCCAGGAACTGCGAGCCCTGCTGGCCGTCGACCACGCGGTGGTCGAAGCTGAGCGCCAGCTGGCACACCTTGCGCGGCACGACCTGGCCGTCCACCACCCACGGCATGTCCCGGATCGCGCCGAAGGCGAGGATCGCCGACTCGCCCGGGTTGATGATCGGGGTGCCCGTGTCGACGCCGAAGACGCCGACGTTGGTGATGGTGATCGTGCCGCCCATCATGTCCGCGGGCGTCGTCTTGCCGTCACGGGCGGTCGTGGCCAGGGCGTCCAGGGACACGGCCAGCTCGCGCAGCGACATGCGGTCGGCGTCGCGGACCTTCGGCACCACGAGACCGCGCGGCGTCGCGGCGGCGATGCCCAGGTGCACGTAGTCCTTGTAGACGATCTCCTGCGCCGCCTCGTCCCACGTCGCGTTGACGTCGGGCGTGCGGCGGACGGCCAGCACGACCGCCTTGGCGGCGAACGCCAGCGGCGTGAGCTTGACGTCGCGGAACTGCGGGGCGCTCTTCAGCCGCGCCCGCAGCTCCATCATCGGCGTCACGTCGACGGTCAGGAACTCGGTGACGTGCGGCGCGGTGAACGCGCTGTCCACCATCGCCTGCGCGGTCGCCTTGCGGACGCCCTTGATCGGCACGCGCCGCTCGCGCGACCCGGTCTCGACCGGCGCCGCGGCGGCGGCCGGGGTCGGGCCCGCGACGGCCTGCTCGACGTCTTCCCGCGTGATCACGCCACCCGGGCCGGAGCCCGCCAGCGCGCGCAGGTCGACGCCCAGGTCCTTGGCCAGCTTGCGCACCGGCGGCTTGGCCAGCGGCACGTAACCGCCCGGGGTCGCCGGTTCCGCGACCACCGGGGCGGGCGCGGGAGCGGAAACCGGAGCCGGAGCAGGCGCGGGAGCAGGAGCAGCTGCGGGAGCCGCGGCGACGGGAGCCGGCGCGTCCTTGCGCGGACGACGCTTCGCCGCACCGGCCCGCGGGCCGTAGCCGACCAGCGTGGCGATCCGGCCTCCCGGCATCTCCTCGCCGATCTTGCCGTTCGACGCGGGCGTGGACGCCGACGCGGGCGTCGGCGCGGCGGTCGGCGCCGAGCCGGACGGGTCCACGTCGATCGTGATGATCGGGACGCCGACCTCGACCGTCTGGCCGACCTCGACCAGCAACTCGGTCACCACGCCGTCCCACGGGCACGGCAGCTCGACGGCCGCCTTGGCGGTCTCGATCTCGACGATGACCTGGTTGACCTTCACCGCGTCACCCGGCTTGACGTGCCAGGTGAGGATCTCGGCCTCGGTCAGCCCCTCCGCCGTGTCGGGCAGGGGGAACTGCTTGAACTGCGGCACAGCTATCCCCCTACCAGGCTAGCGAGCGGTCGACGGCGTGCAGCACCCGGTCGAGGTCGGGGAGGAACTCCTCCTCCAACTTCGACGGCGGGTACGGGGTGTCGAACCCGGTCACCCGCAGCACGGGGGCCTGCAGGGAGTAGAAGCACTCCTGCTGCACCTTGGCCGCGATCTCGCTGGAGATGGAGGACTCGCTGGGCGCCTCGGTCACCACGACCAGCCGGCCGGTGCGCCGCACCGACTCGTACACGGGCGCGAGGTCCAGCGGCGAGAGCGAGCGCAGGTCGACGACCTCCAGCGAGCGCCCCTCCTCCTCGGCCGCCGCGGCGGCTTCCAGCGACGTGCGCACCATCGGCCCGTACGTCACCAGCGTGACGTCCGACCCGGTGCGCAGCGTGCGCGAGGCGAACAGCGGTCCGGGCGCGGCGGTCGTGTCGACCTCGCCCTTCTCGTAGTAGCGCCGCTTGGGCTCGAAGAACAGCACCGGGTCGTCGCAGTCGATCGCCTGCTGGATCATCCAGTAGGCGTCGGCCGGGTTCGAGCACGCGACGACCTTGAGGCCGGCGGTGTGCGCGAAGTACGACTCGGGCGACTCGGAGTGGTGCTCGACCGCGCCGATGCCGCCGCCGAACGGCACCCGGATCACCATGGGCACCTTGAGCCGGCCCTGGGTGCGGAAGTGCAGCTTGGCGACCTGCGACACGATCTGGTCGAAGCCGGGGAAGATGAAGCCGTCGAACTGGATCTCGCACACCGGCCGGTAGCCGCGGATCGCGAGGCCGACGGCGGTGCCGATGATGCCCGACTCGGCCAGCGGGGTGTCCAGCACGCGCTGCTCGCCGAAGTCCTTCTGCAGGCCGTCGGTGATCCGGAAGACGCCGCCGAGCTTGCCGACGTCCTCGCCCATCACGATGACCTTGGGGTCGGCCTCCATCGACGCGCGCAGGCCGTTGTTCAACGCCTTCGCGATGGTCAGCGTCTGCACCGCGGGCGCGCCCGTGGCGTCAGCGGTGGGGCGGTCCATGGTCGGAGCGGCCATCAGTGCTCACCTCCCGCGAACCCGGCGTGGTAGGCCAGGAACTCGTCGCGTTGCGCCTCCAGGACGTGGTTGCCCTCGGCGTAGACCTCGCTGAAGATCCGCCCGGCGGGCGGGTCGGGCAGGTTGACGCAGTAGTCGCGCAGCTCGATCGCGATCCGCTCGGCCTCGGCCTCGACCGACTCGAAGTACGCCTGGTCGGCCCACTGCTGCTTGACCAGGTGCACCTTGACGCGCTCGATCGGGTCCTTCAACTTCCACAGCTCCAGCTCGTCGGACAGCCGGTAGCGCGAGGGGTCGTCGGAGGTGGTGTGCGCGTCCATCCGGTAGGTGAACGCCTCGATCAGGATCGGGCCGTTGCCCTGGCGGCACTCCTCCAGCGCCCAGCGGGTGACCGCGAGGGTGGCCAGCACGTCGTTGCCGTCGACCCGGATGCCGGGGAAGCCGTAGCCGCGCGCCCGCTGGTAGAGCGGGAGGCGGGACTGGCGCTCGGTCGGCTCGGAGATGGCCCACTGGTTGTTCTGGCAGAAGAACACCAGCGGCGCGTCGTAGACCGCGGCCCACACGAAGCCCTCGTGCACGTCGCCCTGGCTGGTCGCGCCGTCGCCGAAGAAGCAGATGGTGGCCTCGCCGTCGGCGTCGCCCACCTTGCCGTCGAACTTCTGGCCCATGGCGTAGCCGGTGGCGTTGAGCACCTGGTTGCCGATGACGATCGTGTACGGGTGGAACCGGGTCGCCACCGGGTCCCACGTGCCGTTGTCGGTGCCCCGGAAGATGCCGAGCAGGTCGGTCGGCTTGACGCCGCGCGTCCACGCGATGCCGTGCTCGCGGTAGCTGGGGAACGCCATGTCCTCCGGGCGCATGGCCCGGCCGGCGCCGATCTGCGCGGCCTCCTGGCCGAGCAGCGGCACCCAGATGCCCAGCTCGCCCTTGCGCTGCAGCGCGTTGGCCTCGCGGTCGACCCGGCGGACCAGGACCATGTCGCGGTAGAGCCCGCGCAGCTCCTCGGCCGTGATGTCGATGTCGAAATCCGGGTGCTGGACGCGCTCGCCCTCGGGGGTGAGCAGCTGCACCAGGTCGGCGCCGCCCTCGTCTGTCGCTCGCAAGCCTGCGATCACCTGTTCCGCTGTCGGTTTGGCAGCAGTGGCCGGCGCGGCATCCGGCCCTGGGTGCGTCCATTTCTCGGGGGACGACATGCGCCTTGTCTCCTCGTCTACGAGGCCGCCCGGTCGCTTGTGGCGAGCCTGCGCGGCTGCACCGCCAGTCGCCGTCGTCCCCGGGGTGTGGGGGTCGGGCAACCGTCGGCGCTGACGGTGTTCTCATCCACATCCTGACATGGCGTCACACGACATGGTGAGCCCCGTCCCAGTTCGTGACCTCCGGCGCAGCGGTCTGACGTGCGGTAACGGTTGGACGGCCAATCTTCGGCAGTCCGAGTAGAGCGTCCGACTACCGAACAGCCGCGTCCCGGTTACCGATCGTTAACCACCTTCCGTAGGGTTTCGGACACGCCGGGTCGACGGCAACGGCCCACGTCGGCACGGTCGCGTTGGATGGACTACCGACCATCGGCCGGACAGACCATTTCCACCACGCGAAACCCGCTCGGGTCCCGTTTCCGGGGGTCGCCGGCCGACCGGGCCGTGACAGGATCGGGGCGTGGACCGTTCAGCGCTGACCCGTACCGTTCGCGGGCTCTGGGACGACGACATCCTCCCGAGCCTGTCCGCCTTGGTCGCGGTACCCGCGATCTCCCCAGCCTTCGACCCCGAGTGGGCCTCGCACGGCCACCTGGCCGCCGCGGTGGAGCACGTGCGCGCCTGGCTCGCCGACCGCGACCTGCCCGGCGCGACCGTCGAGGTCGTCGAGCTGCCCGACCGCACGCCCGTGCTGCTGGTGGACGTGCCCGGCACCGCGCCGACGTCCGACACCGTGCTGCTGTACGGCCACCTCGACAAGCAGCCGCCGGTCGGCGGCTGGGGCGAGGGCCTCGGCCCGTGGACGCCGGTCGTGCGCGACGGGCGGCTCTACGGCCGCGGCGCGGCGGACGACGGCTACTCCGGTTACGCCGCGATCGCCGCGATCGAGGGCGTCCGGCGCTCCGGCGGCACGCACTCGCGGTGCGTCGTGCTGCTGGAGACCGGCGAGGAGTCCGGCAGCCCGGACCTGCCCGCGTACCTCGAGCACCTCAAGCCGCGGCTCGGCGACGTGTCGCTGGTGGTGTGCCTCGACTCGGGCGGCAACGACTACGACCGGATGTGGCTGACCACGTCGTTGCGCGGGTTGGCGCAGGTCACGATGACGGTGCGGGTGCTGGAGAGCGGGCTGCACTCGGGCATGGCGAGCGGGATCGTGCCGTCGTCGTTCCGGATCGCCCGGCAGCTCCTCGACCGGCTGGAGGACTCCGCGACCGGCGAGGTGCTGGTGCGCGAGATGCACGTCGACATCCCGGAGAACCGGGTGGACGAGGTGCGCGACGCGGTGGCCAGCACGCCGGGCGTGCTGGTCGGGAGCGTGCCGTGGGCGGCGGGGACGCAGCCGATGGGCGCCGACGAGGTCGAGCTGGCGCTCAACTCCGGGTGGCGGCCGACGCTGTCGGTCACCGGCGCGTCCGGGCTGCCCGAGCCGGACGACGCGGGCAACGTGCTGCGGCCGTTCACCACCTTGGTGCTGAGCTTCCGGCTGCCGCCGACGGCCGACGCCGGTGCGTCGGTCGAGGCGGTGCGGCGGGCGTTGACGACCGACGTGCCGTACGGGGCGGTGGTGGAGCTGACCCGGGTGGAGTCCGCGGACGGGTGGAACGCGCCCGAGCTCGCGCCGTGGCTGCGGGAGACGTTGGACCGGATCGGCAAGGAGGTGTTCGACGCGCCCTGGCGGACGGTGGCGCTCGGCGGCTCGATCCCGTTCATGGGGCTGCTGCACGAGGCGTACCCGCAAGCGCAGTTCCTGGTCACGGGCGCGGTCGGGCCGGACTCCAACTGCCACGTGCCGGACGAGTGGCTGCACCTCGGGCACGCGGCCCGGATCACCGAGGCCGTGGCCGTGGTGCTGGACGCGCACGCGAAGCGCTGACGCGCGGGTGGACCGGGTGGCTCGCTGCCCGGTCCGCCGTCCAGCCCCGGCGCGGGCCGGCTCGTGAGCCCGGTCAGGCGGCCCACTTGCGGTTGAGGTCGCGGAGCAGCGCGAGGCCCGCGTCGGGGTTGGTGCCCGCGTACCGGCGGGCGCGGGCCAGTTCGTCGAAACCCAGGGCGGCCATGCGGGCCTCGGTGAGGTCCGCGGTGAAGGTCCGGGTGACCGTGGCGAGGAACTGGACGCGGGCGGCCACCGCGTCCTTGAGTTGGCGGACCCGTTCGGACCGGCCCGTGTAGGCGGCGCGGACGGCGTCGCCGTAGGTCTTGAGGTCGGTGGCCGGGCGTTCGTCGAGCAGGCGCAGCAGCCCGGTGACGCCCTCGCGGTCGTCCACGGCGGTCAGGGCGTCGGCGGTGGCCTGGCAGGCACGGGTGAGCTCGGCCTCGACGAGGGCGCGCACGACGTCGACGATGTCGCGTCCCGGCCGCTCGCGGCCGAGGTCCACGATCGACCGCGCGGTGCGCACGAGGTGGCGGGCCAGGCCGCCGGAGAACACGTACGCCAGGGCGTGGAACTGCTCCGACAGGTCGAGCACGTAGCGGCGGAGCAGCTTGCGCGCGTACGCGAAGTCCAGGTAGTCGACCCGCACCACCTCGTCGAACGAGCTGTCGAAGACGCTGCGCAGCCCGATGCCGGACAGCTCGAAGTCGTGCTGCGCCTCGGTGGAGACCGACACCAGGTAGTAGCAGCCCTGGACGTCGAAGATCGCCTTGATCTCGTTGAGCAGCCGCCGCGCGGGCTCCCCCGTGCCGATGCGGTCGAGCTCGTCGACGCCGATGATCACCCGGCCGGGTTCGCGCTCACGCTCGGTGGCCTGCTCGGCGGCGATCCGGCCGAGGAACACCCGGAAGCGCTTGACCACCTCGGGGTACGTCGGCGCGCGGCCGGTCAGCGTCACCGTGCGCTTGCCGGCCAGCTCGAAGCCCTTGAACCCGCCCTTGCCGCTGATCTCGTCGGCGTTCATCCGCACGTAGTTCAGCGAGGTCAGGTGCTCCCGCGCGGCCGACGCCAGCGGGTCGCGCGGCCCGAACCGGGCGAGCACCGCCTCGCAGACCTCGGCGAACAGGTGCACGACGAACTCCTGCGGCACGTAGTCCACCGGCGCGGACACCAGGACGGCCAGGTCGGGCGCACGGCCCGCCGCCGCGTACCGGCCGCCGCAGAACGCCCGGAGCAGGTTCGTCTTGCCCGCGCCGCGCGGTCCGGCGACGGCGAAGCTGCCGCCGTCGAGCCGGTCGACCAGCCCGGCCAGCACCGCGCCCGCCGGTGTCGGGACGTGCATCCGCAGCGGGTCGGCCCGGACGACCGCGAACGCCTCGCGCGCCGTGAGGGTGGTGGAGTGCACGGGCGGCGACGCCTCGTTCAGCCGGCTGTAGAGCACCGGCAGCACGCCGTCGACCACGACGCTGTCCTCCCAGGCCTTGAGCGCGGCACGCGCCACCTCGCTCCGGCCCGCGTGCGTGAAGCCGTCGAACAGCGTGCGGACGGTCCAGACAGCCGACAGCAGGACCGCGAACAGGCCGAGCAGCCCCGCCAACCGCCAACCACCGGGCAGCGATCCGAACAGCGGCTCCCAACCGAGCACGGGCAGCAACGCCCCGCACCACAGCCAGGCGATCACGAACCGGCGACTGAAGCCGTCGTCCGCGACGGACCACTTCAGCATCATGACCAGGTCGGCCAGGACCGCGAACGCCGCACCGCCCGCGGCGGCCGTGAGCACCCAGAGCCAGTGCAGGTGGAGCAGGGAGGTGACGAACGCGCCGAGGGCCGCGAAGCCGAGCACCGGCGTGACGAGCAGCACCCACCGCCCGATCGGGGCGTTCACCTCGAACCACGCCCACCAGCCCGGGCGTTCGGTCCGGTACCGCTGCTCGGCCTGGCCGGCCGCCGCCAGGACGGCGGTTCCCGTGCCGTCCAGCGCGGTGAGCAGGTCTGCCCGCGTCACGTGCCCCGCGTCGACCGCCCGCCTCACCTCCGGCCGCTCCAGCGCCGCGGCCACCGCGCGTTCCAGCACCCGCTCCGGCACGTCCGCGCCGCTGTGCCAGGGAGGTAAGTCGTAGTCCACGGAGCGTGACGATGACACCGCCTGACGGGGTTGGCAAACACCGCTCAGGACTGTGACCTAACCCGTCGGTAACCGGTTTACTGAACCGATGCCGCACACTGGCCGAGTGAACGAGCACAGCCGGCAAGCCGAGCGGACGCGGTTGGCGGAGTCCGACTCCCCGACCGCACCCTGGCGTCTCTGGGGCCCCTACCTGGCCGGACGGCAGTGGGGGACGGTCCGCGAGGACTACTCGGCGAGCGGCGACGCGTGGACGTCCTTCCCGTTCGACCACGCCCGCTCACGCGCCTACCGCTGGGGCGAGGACGGCATCGCCGGCATCTGCGACGTGCACGGCTTCCTCAACCTGGCCGTCGCGCTCTGGAACGGCCGCGACCCGATCCTCAAGGAGCGCTACTTCGGGCTCACCAACAACGAGGGCAACCACGGCGAGGACGTCAAGGAGCACTGGTGGGTGACCGACGGCACGCCGACGCACTCCTGGATGCAGGTCGTCTACCGGTACCCGCAGCGTGAGTTCCCCTACGCCGAGCTGCGCGAGATGGCCAAGCGCGCCGGCCGCAACGAGCGCGAGCCGGAGCTGTCCGACACCGGCGTGCTGGACGAGAACCGGTTCTTCGACGTCCGGGTGACCTACGCCAAGGCGGGCCCGAAGGACATCTGCGTCGAGCTGACCGCCACCAACCACGGCCCGGACCCGGCGCCGGTGCACCTGCTGCCGCAACTCTGGTTCCGCAACACGTGGGCGTGGGGCCGCGACGACCGCAAGCCGAGCCTGCGCGCCTGCACGCGGGACGGCTGGCGCCGGATCACCGCCGAGCACGCCGCGCTCGGCCGGTACACGCTGCACGTCGAGGGCACGCCGACGCTGCTGGTCACCGACAACGAGACCAACGAGGTCGAGCTGTTCGGCACCGGGCACAACGCGACCGGCCGCACCAAGGACGGCATCGACCGGTACGTCGTCGGCCGGGACGCCGGGGCGTGCCAGGTCGTCGGGCCGGACGACACCGGCGACCCCGGCACGAAGGTCGCCGCCTGGTACTCGTTCGACCCGGTCGAGCCGGGCGAGTCGGTCACCGTGCGGCTGCGCCTGGTGGACGGCGACGGGCACCTCGACGCGTTCGGGCCGAGCTTCCAGGACACGCTGGACCAGCGCCGGGCCGAGGCCGACGAGTTCCACCACACCGACCTCGACCTGGACCCCAAGCGCGCCGCCGTGGTCAGGCGGGCGCTGGCGGGCCTGATGTGGACCAAGCAGCACTACCGCTTCCGCACCCGCGAGTGGCTCGACGGCGACCCGGCGCAGCCCGCCGCGCCGACCTCGCGCAAGAACATGCACGCCCGCAACGCGCACTGGCGGCACTTCGACGTGGCCGACGTGATCTCCATGCCGGACGAGTGGGAGTACCCCTGGTTCGCCGCGTGGGACCTCGCGTTCCACACCGTGCCGTTCGCGAAGGTCGACCCGGCGTTCGCCAAGGAGCAGCTGCTCCTGCTGTGCCGCGAGTGGCTGATGCACCCCAACGGCCAGCTGCCCGCCTACGAGTGGGAGTTCGGCGACGTCAACCCGCCCGTGCACGCGTGGGCGGCGTTGCAGGTCTACCGGTCCGAGGAGGTCAAGGACCGCAAGTTCCTGGCCAAGGTCTTCCACAAGCTGCTGCTGAACTTCTCCTGGTGGGTCAACCGCAAGGACGCCGACGGCAGCTACCTGTTCGAGGGCGGCTTCCTCGGCATGGACAACATCGGCCCGGTGAACCGGTCGGAGCCGATGCTGGGCCAGTGGCGGCTGGAGCAGTCGGACGCCACGTCGTGGATGGCGGCCTACAGCCTGCACCTGATGCAGATCGCGCTGGAGCTGGCGCGGCACGACGAGTCGTACGAGGACGTGGCCACGAAGTTCGTGGAGCACTTCCTGAGCATCGCCGAGGCGTCCACGCAGTTCGGTTCCGGCGGGCGCGGCATCTGGGACGAGACCGACGGCTTCTGCTACGACGTGGTGTCGCGGCGGCTGCCGGACGGGCACGTCGAGTCGCAGCCGGTGCGGGTGCGGTCGATGGTCGGCCTGATCCCCGTGCTGGCGTGCGCGGTGCTGGAGCCGTGGGTGTTCGAGGAGCTGCCCGACTTCGCGCGGCGGCTGGAGCACCTGCTGGCGAAGCGGCCCGAGCTGCAGCAGTTCCTCAGCCGCAGCGGCGGCGGCGCGCTGCTCAGCCTGCTGGACGAGCGCAAGCTGCGGCGCGTGCTGAGCCGGATGCTGGACGAGGGCGAGTTCCTCTCGCCGCACGGCATCCGCAGCCTGTCCGCGGCGCACCGCGAGGGCCTGGAGGTGCAGGTCGCCGACCAGGAGCACCGGATGGGCTACGAGCCCGGCGAGTCGCGCACGCCGATGTTCGGCGGCAACTCCAACTGGCGCGGCCCGGTCTGGTTCCCGACCAACGCCCTGCTCGTGGAGGCCCTGCGCACGATCGAGGAGTTCCACGGCGGAAGGTTCCACGTGGAACTTCCCACTCGCAGCACCCGGCACGTGACGGCCGGGCAGGCGGCGGACGAGCTGGTCAGACGCCTGGTGTCGCTGTTCCTGCCCGACCACGACGGCCGGCGGCCCGCGGACGGCAAGCGGATCGAGTCGACCGACTCACCCTTGTGGCGGGAGCACGTCACCTTCAGCGAGTACTTCGACGGCGACACGGGCGAGGGGCTGGGCGCCACCCACCAGACGGGGTGGACCGCACTGGTCGCGAGCCTGTTGACGGATCGTCGCCAAACCGGCGCTCTGGGTGAATCAATTGTGTGATTAATGCCAACCGGCTGAATGATTTGCGGCCATCTGCGCCCTGTGACGCAAGATTCATGCACACCGAAGTTCTGTAACACGCACGTGCTGTGCACCCAGTCACCCAAGTGGCAGTATGCCGAACACTCGACCGACACAGTTACGAGGAGTGACGCCGTGGCCCGTCGTACCAGGCACGCTGCGCTCGCCCTGTTCCCCGTGCTCGCCTTGGCGGCCACGATGACGGCGTGCGCGACCAAGGTCAACACCGGCTCGCAGGACAGCGGGTCGGGCATCTCCCTGGTCCAGAGCGGCAAGCTGGTCACCTGCACCCACCTTTCCTACAAGCCCTTCCAGTTCTCCGAGGGCGACAAGACCGTCGGCTTCGACGTCGACCTGGTCGATCTGGTGGCCAAGGAACTGGGCGTCACCCAGGAAATCTTCGACACCCCGTTCGAGACCATCACCTCCGGCGAGGTCTTCAACACCGGCAAGTGCGACCTGGCCGCGGCCGGCATGACCATCAAGCCGGACCGCGCCGAGGTCATCGACTTCTCCGAGCCGTACTTCGACGCCTCGCAGGCGCTGCTGGTCAAGAAGGACTCGCCGGTCAAGACCCTCGACGACCTCAAGGGCAAGAAGATCGGCGTCCAGCTGGAGACCACCGGCGAGATCTACGCCAACGAGAACGCGGCGAAGCACGGCTACACGGTCGTGCAGTTCGAGGACCTGCCGCTGATGGAGACCGCCGTGCGCACCGGCGCGGTGGACGCGGCCATCAACGACAACGGCGTGCTGCTGGACTACGTCAAGGAGTTCCCGGACACCGCCGTGGTCGCGGAGTTCGACACGCAGGAGAAGTACGGCGTCGGCTTCAAGAAGGGCAACACCGCCCTGAAGGCGAAGTTCGACGAGGTCCTGAAGAAGGCCAAGGACAGCGGCAAGTACGACGAGATCTACGAGAAGTGGTTCGGCAAGAAGCCGGAGTCGAAGTAACCGGCTGACGACGGGGCCGGTGCGACCGCACCGGCCCCGCGCCTTGTCCACCCCAGCCCACGAGGTAAACCCACATGGCACTCTCCAAGCGCCAACGCGCGAAGGCGTTCCGCGCCGGCCAGTACGCGTTGCTGGTCGTGGTGGCCGCCGTCCTGGCGGTCGTCGCCGACTGGGGCGAGATCCAGCGCAGCTTCTTCAACCTCGAGATCGCCGCGGAGATGTTCCCGAACGCCATCACCGTGGCGTTGAAGAACACGCTCGTCTACACGGCCCTCGGCTTCGCGTTCGGCCTGGCGCTCGGCCTGGTGCTGGCGCTGATGAAGCTCTCGCCGGTCGCGCCGTACCGGTGGCTGGCCACGATCTACATCGAGTTCTTCCGCGGTGTGCCGGCGCTGCTGGTGTTCATCGCGCTGAGCTTCGGCGTGCCGCTGGCGTTCGGGCTCCAGTTCGACATCTACTCGACCGTGATGCTGGCGCTGGGCATCGTCGGTGCCGCGTACATGGCCGAGACGATCCGCGCGGGCATCCAGGCGGTGCCGAAGGGCCAGATCGAGGCCGCCCGCTCGCTCGGCATGTCGCAGGGCCGCACGCTGCTGACCGTGGTGATCCCGCAGGCGTTCCGGATCATCCTGCCGCCGCTGACCAACGAGCTGATCCTGCTCACCAAGGACTCGTCGCTGATCTACATCATCGGCCTGGCCCGCGACCAGTACGAGCTGACCAAGTTCGGCCGCGAGACGCTGAGCCGGTCGCCGTCGCTGACCCCGATCCTGGTGGTCGGCCTGTGCTACCTGCTGATCACGCTGCCGCTGGGCCACCTGTCGCGGTACCTGGAGCGGCGCACGGGCGGCAAGAAGATCAGCACGCCGGAATCGACGGGGTTGGGGGTGTCCGCGTGAGCGAGGCGGCGGTCGAGATCACCGGGCTGAAGAAGTCGTTCGGCTCGCTGGACGTGCTCAAGGGCATCGACGTCCGGGTCGAGCGCGGTGACGTCGTGTGCATCATCGGGCCGTCCGGCTCGGGCAAGTCCACGCTGCTGCGCTGCGTGAACCTGCTGGAGGAGCCGACCGGCGGCAAGATCGTGGTCAACGGCACCGAGCTGACCGACCCGGACGTGGACATCGACGCGGCGCGCACCCGCATCGGCATGGTGTTCCAGTCGTTCAACCTGTTCTCGCACCTGAGCGTGCTGAACAACCTCATGGTGGCGCAGCGCAAGGTGCTCAAGCGGGACGCGAAGCAGGCGCAGGAAGTCGCGTTGCGCAACCTGGAGCGGGTCGGGCTGTCGGACAAGGTCAACGCCATGCCCAACCAGCTCTCCGGCGGCCAGCAGCAGCGCGTGGCGATCGCGCGGGCGCTGTCGATGGACCCCGACGTGATGCTGTTCGACGAGCCGACCTCGGCGCTGGACCCGGAGCTCGTCGGCGACGTGCTCGGGGTGATGCGGCAGCTCGCCGACGAGGGCATGACGATGCTCGTGGTGACGCACGAGATGCAGTTCGCCCGCGAGGTGGCCGACCGGGTGCTGTTCATGGACGGCGGGTACGTCGTCGAGGAAGGCCCGGCCGAGCAGGTCATCGGCGCGCCGCAGCACGAGCGCACGCAGTCGTTCCTGGCCCGCGTGCTCGACCCGACGCACCAGGGGCCGACCGGCGCCTGACCCCCGGGTGCGCCGATCCCGCCACGGGTGTTGGTCGGTGCCCCTATTGTGCTTTCCCATGGCTGAGTCGGGGGCGCGCGGGCTGGACGTGTTCGACTCCAGCCCGCCCCGCTCCGCCCGGCTGGCCGCCGCCGAGGTGCTGCGCGGCGTCGGCGAGCCGGACGGCACGTGGCGGTTACCCCGGCGGCGGGCCGGGATGCCGCCGGTGGTGCGGGTGGCGGACAAGTTCCTGACCGGCGCGCTGGACCTGCGCGCGGTGGAGTTCCCGTACCTGCTGGAGTTCGTGCGGTGCCGGTTCGAGGAACCGCCGGACCTGCGGCAGGGCAAGCTGGCCGGCATCGAGTTCGCCGACTGCTGGCTGCCCGGCCTCTCGGCGCGGAACCTGAGCAGCGCCAACGAGGTCTCGCTGGCCGGCAGCACGGTCGAGGGCCTGGTCGACCTGGTCGACGCGGACGTGGCCGGTTCGCTGTCGTTGCGGGACAGCGCCCTGGTCCTGCCCGACGGGATCGCCCTGCACGCCGACCGGTTGAAGGTCGCCGGAGGCCTGCTGGCGCAGCGGGTGCGGGTGACCGGCGAGCTGCGGATGGCGGGCGCGCACGTCGGCGGGTACTGCAACTTCAGCGGCGGGCGGCTGACCAACCCGCTCGGCCACTCGGTCAACGGCACGGGGCTGCACGTGGGCGGCAACCTGCTGATGAACGGCTGCACGTTGCGCGGCACCGTGCTGCTCGCGGGCGCGCGGGTCGACTCGGCGCTGACGCTGCGCGGCTCGACCGCCGCCGAGGGCCGGGCCGACGACGACGCGCTGGACCCGCACTCCGACCCGAACGCCACGCTCGTGTTCGACCGCATCGCGGTGGACGGCGACGTGCAGCTGGACCGGGGCTTCCGCAGCGCCGGCACCGTGCGCATGGTCAACGCCTCGCTCGGCGGCACGCTGTCGCTGTCCGGCGGCGAGTTCGACGCGATGGGCGAGGCGGACAGCGAGCCGACCGGCTACGGCCGCGCGTTGGCCACGGACACCGCGGAGCCCACGGGGTTCGGGCGCGCGCTGCACCTGGACGGCACGACGGTCGGCGGTGACATCATCGGCCGCCAGGCGACCGTGCGCGGCCAGCTGCGCATGGTCGACCTCCAGGCCAAGGGCAGCCTCATCCTCGACGGGTCCACCTTGGACAACCCGAGGGCGGACGCCGTGCTGGGCAACCGGTCGCGCATCGGCAGCAACTTCGCCGCGCGCGAGGTCGAGGTGGCCGGCGGGTTGGAGCTGCGCGCGGTGCACGTGGGCGCGAACCTCGACCTGCGCGGCAGCCGGATCACCCAGCCGGGCCGGTACCGGCACCAGCCGGCGGGCAAGCCGTCGCTCGACGTCGGCGGCGCGATCATCGGGCGCGACCTCATCTGCGCGCGTGGTGCGAAGGAGTTCGTCGCGCACGGCGGCGTGCGGGCCAGGCGGGCGCAGGTGGGCCGGATGGCCACGTTCGCGGGCGCCGTGCTGGGCGACAAGCTCGACGCGCACGCGTTGAACCTGCTCGGGATGGCGGTGCAGGAGCTGGAGCTGACGCCGATCACCCCGCCGCGCGGCGACGTGACGCTGCGGCAGGTGCGCTGCACCGTGCTGGACGACAACGAGGGCTTCTGGGGCGCGACCGGGCGGATCGACCTGGAGGAGTTCCGCTACGACTCGCTGCGGCACCCGATCGACCTGCGTGACGACGACGAGGTCGACCGGCGGCTGCGCTGGCTGCGGCAGGCGATGCGGCGCACGTACCGGCCGGGTCCGTACGACCAGTTCGCCGAGATGCTGCGCGCGGGCGGCAACGACGAGCACGCGGCCACCGTGCTGGTGGAGAAGCAGCGCCTGCGGTACCGGGCGGTCGCCGAGGGCCGCCGCCGGCTCCGACCGCTCGTGCTGCTGTGGAGCTGGCTGCAACGCGCGATGGTCGGCTACGGCTACCGGCCGGCCCGCGCGCTGGCCTGGCTGGTGGTGGCGTGGCTGCTGGGCAGCATCTGGTTCGCCACCGGGCCGGAGCTGGAGGAGATCAACGCGGACGACGAGCTGTCGTGGAACGCGTGGCTGTACACCATCGACCTGGTGGTGCCGATCGTCGACTTCGGCAACAAGAACCGGTGGAACCCGCCGGGCCTGTCGCAGTGGATCGCGTCCGGGCTGATCGTGACGGGGTGGGTGCTGGCCACGACGGTGGCGGCGGGCGTGACCCGGCTGCTGAAGCGCTGACCCCGCTCATTCGCGTACGTGGCCTGGCCGGTCGACGGCGTGACCTAGGGTGGCGGCCGTGACGGATCTGGTGCTGGCACTGGACGTCGGCGGCACGAAGATCGCCGGTGCGCTGGTGGACCGGGATGGCGCGGTGCGGCGGGCGGTCCGGGTGGCGACGCCCCTCGGCGCGGCGGAGGAGACCTGGGGCGCGGTGGCGTCCGTGGTCGAGGAGGTCCTGCGGGGCGAGGGCGTGGCGGGGGTCGGCATCGCGTCGGCCGGGCCCGTGGACGCCGACGCGGGGACGGTCAGCCCCATCAACGTGCGCGGGTGGCGTGGTTTCCCGTTGCGCGACCGCGTGTCCGCGTTGCTGCCCGGTGTGCCGGTGGAGCTGGCGGGCGACGGGCCGTGCATGGCGCTCGGCGAGCACTGGCTCGGCGCGGGCCGGGACAGCCGGTTCATGCTCGGGCTCGTGGTGAGCACGGGTGTCGGCGGTGGGCTGGTGCTCGGTGGCCGGGCGTTCGGCGGGCGCACGGGGAACGCCGGGCACATCGGGCACGTGGTGGTCGAGCCGGACGGCGAGCCGTGCACGTGCGGTGGGCGCGGGTGCGCGGAGACGGTGGCCGGTGGGCCGCGGATGGTGGCCTGGGCGCGCCGGCAGGGCTGGGCGGCGCCGGACGAGGCGGACGCGGCGCACCTGGCGGCGGCCGCCGGCGCGGGCGAGGAGATCCCGAAGGCCGCGTTCGAGCGGGCCGGGCGGGCGGTCGGGCTGGCGATCGCGGCCACGGCCGCGGTGGTCGACCTGGACCTCGCCGTGGTCGGCGGCGGCGTGGCGCAGGCCGGTGACCTGCTGTTCGACCCGATCCGCCGGGCCGTCGCCGACCACTGTGGACTGTCCTACCTGGACTCCCTGCGCGTCGAGCCCGCCCGGCTCGGTGGCCAGGCGGGACTCGTCGGCGCGGCGAGGTTGGTGCTCGGCTAGTGCGGTGACCGGCGTCCTTCGCCGGTCACCGAGCCGGCTAGTGGACGGCGATGGGCTTGACCCGGTCGCTGTCCTCGTCCACGTGGTAGTCGTCGCCCTGCGTCTCGTCGGTCCCGTTGAACCACCGGGCCTTCTTGGCGATCAGCGTGACGATGACGGCGACCAGCAGGTTCGCCACGACGGCGAGCGCGCCGACGTAGATCTGCACGACCGACCCGGCGAACGGGTGCCAGCCGAACAGCGACAGCTGGCCCAGCGGCAGCGCGGAACCGGCGAAGTGCGACTTGCCGACGGCCGGGTTGCCGATGTTGTACAGCAGCCACATGCCCCAGCCCATGCCGACGACCCAGCCCGCGATGAGGCCCCACACGTGGAACCACCGCGTGTAGAGCGCGATCGCCACGGCCGGCAGCGTCTGCAGGATCATCACACCGCCGATGAGCTGCAGGTCGATGGAGAACTGCGGGTCGATGAACACGATGAACGCGACCGCGCCGAACTTCACCACCAGCGACGCCAGCTTGGCCTGCTTGGCCTCCTGCGCCGGCGAGGCGTCCTTCTTCAGGTACTCCTTGTAGATGTTGCGCGTCCACAGGTTCGCCGCCGCGATCGACATGATCGCCGCGGGCACCAGGGCGCCGATCGCGATGGCCGCGAACGCCACGCCCGCGAACCAGCTCGGGAACTCCTGGCCGAACAGCACCGGGATGATCGTGTTGGTGTCCGGGCGGCCGGTGGCCTGGTTGGTGATCGGCTTGGCGCCCGCGGAGATGGCGACGAAGCCGAGCATCGCCAGCAGGCCCAGCAGCAGCGAGTACGCGGGCAGCGCGACCATGTTGCGCTTGATCACGTTGCGGCCGCGCGAGGCCAGGATGCCGGTCAGCGAGTGCGGGTACAGGAACAGCGCCAGCGCCGACCCCAGCGCCAGCGTGGCGTACTGGAGCTGGTTGGTGCCGGTCAGGACGATCCCGTCGGCCTTGCTCTCGGTCGCGGCGTACTTCGCCTGCGCGGTGTCGAAGATCGCGCCCCAGCCGCCGAACTTGGACGGCAGGTAGATCACCGCGACCAGGATCACGATGTAGATCAGCGTGTCCTTGACGAACGCGATCAGCGCGGGCGCGCGCAGGCCCGACTGGTAGGTGTAGAGCGCGAGGATCACGAACGCGATGAACAGCGGCAGGTGGCCGAGGATGCCGGAGCCGTTGAGGCCCATCGTGCGCAGCACGGCCTCCAGGCCGACGAGCTGCAGCGCGATGTACGGCATGGTGGCCACGATGCCGGTGATGGCGACCAGCAGCGCGAGCCAGTGCGAGCCGTACCGGCCGCGGACGAAGTCGGCCGGCGTCACGTAGCCGTGCACGCGGGACACCGACCACATGCGGACCAGCGGCAGGAACACGATCGGGTACAGGATCACCGTGTACGGCAGCGCGAAGAAGCCCATGGCGCCGGCGCCGAAGACCAGCGCGGGCACGGCCACGAACGTGTAAGCCGTGTACAGGTCACCGCCGACCAGGAACCAGGTGATCCACGAGCCGAACTTGCGACCGCCCAGGCCCCACTCGTCCAGGTGATCGAGGGTGTCGCCCGCCTTCCACCTGGCCGCGACGAAGCCCAGGACGGTGACCAGCAGGAACAGCGCGCTGAACACCACCAACTCGGTCCACTGCATTACTTGGCCCCCTCGTCCAGGTCGTCCACGCCCAGCCGGTCCGGCTTGCCCTTGACGACGGGTTCGTCCTTGGTCTTGACGTAGACCAGGCCCACGCAGAGCACGCCGACCGGGACCCAGGCGAACTGGTACCAGTAGAAGAACGGCAGCCCGAGCACCCTCGGCTCATCGAAGTTGAACCAGGGCGTGACGAGCATGAGCAGCGGGACCACCAACAACAGGTTCCAGTTGCTCCAGCGGAGGCTGGATTTTCGAGCAGACGGCATGTGCCCCTCCGTACGGCGGCCCGGTGACGCGGTGTCGCGCATGGTAGGTCGGAGGAGGGACAGTAGTCACCATGTCGGGTGCATTACCGACTCATGAAGTAGCTGGATCGTGACCAACTACCGCTCCGCGCGCAGCCCGGTGACCAAGTGCTTCTCGGCGCGGTCGAAGTAGGTGAGCAGCGCTTCTTCGGCCTGCCGAACCTCGCCCGCGTCGAGGCGGTCCACGATGGACTGGTTCAACGGCAGGTAGTCGCGGTGGAACTCCTCGGGGTCGCCCATCACGTGGAACGCGAGCCGCACCTCGGCCAGCAGCCGCTCCATCTCCTCGTCCAGCCGGGCGCTGCCGGCCAGCGCGGTGATGGCCTGGTGGAACTTGACGTTCGCGGTGCCGACGCCGGTCCAGTCGTCCTGGTCGCGGAAGGTCGAGCCGAGGGCGACGGCGTCGCGGACGGCCCGCCTCGCGTCCTCCGCCACGTGCGGCCAGCGGCGGACCGCGCCGCACTCGATGACCCGGCGCGCGGCGTAGAGGTCCACGATGTCGGGCACGTCGGGGCGGCGGACGAACACGCCCTTGCTGTACTCGTGCACGAGCAGGCGTTCGTGGGTGAGCAGGCGGAACGCCTCGCGCAGCGTGTTGCGGGAGACGCGGAGGGCTTCGCCGAGGGCCTTCTCGTTGAGCTGCTGCCCGGGCTTGATGTCGCCGTCGAGCACCCTGGTGCGCAGCTTGTCCGCCACGCGCTCGGCGGTGCTGGAGCGGTCGAGGTCGCCGCGGTCCTTCGCGAGGGCGGTCAGCCACCCGTCCGCCTGAGCTGTGGTCATGGTGACCGAGTCTAGTGCCCCACAAGTCAAATGGAGTATTGAAGGATCGTTGAACAATCCCTACATTGAACGACAGGTGAGGGGAGGGTTCATGGACCTCAACGCGGACCTGGGCGAGGGCTTCGGCCGCTGGGCCCTGGGTGACGACCGGGCCCTGCTCGACGTCGTGACCAGCGCGAACGTCGCCTGCGGCTTCCACGCCGGTGATCCGGAGACGATGCGGCGGACGTGCGAGCTGGCGGCGGCGCGGGGCGTGGCGGTGGGCGCGCACGTCGGGTACCGGGACCTGAACGGCTTCGGCAGGCGGTTCGTCGACGTGGCGCCGGAGACCCTGACCGCCGAGGTGCTCTACCAGTTGGGCGGGCTGGACGCGTGTGCCCGTTCGGCGGGGACGCGGGTGGGGTACGTCAAGCCGCACGGCGCGCTCTACAACGCGCTGGTCGCGCACGAGGCGCAGGCCGACGCGGTGGTGGACGCGGTGCGCGCGTTCGACCCGGCGCTGCCGGTGCTCGGGCTGCCGGGCGCGGTGTGGTTGAAGCGGGCGGAGGTGGCCGGGCTGCCGGTCCGCTACGAGGCGTTCGCGGACCGGGCCTACACGGCGCTCGGCACACTGGTGGACCGGCGGCGGCCCGGCGCCGTGCTGCACGACGTGGGCGCGATCGCGGCGCGGTGCGTCGTGCTGGCGACCGAGGGGCGGGTGCGTGCGGTGGACGGGCAGGTGCTGCGGATGCCGGTGGACTCGATCTGCGTGCACGGCGACAGCCCCGGCGCGGTGGCGGTCGCGCGGGCGGTGCGGTCGGCGTTGACCGACGCGGGTGTGGGGCTGGGCCCGTTCTCCGGCGGGTTGGACCGGTTGAGCGCGTGATCCTCAGGCCGTGACGGGCGGGTGGGCCGGGGCGATGCCCATCCGGTCGAGCAGGCCCAGGATCGCGTCGACCTTGGCCAGGACCTGGTCCGGGTCGATCCGCTGGGGCGAGGTGGTGAAGACGAGACCCGCTTCGAAGGTCAGCAGGAGGGGCATCGCGCTCACGAACGGGTTGGCGCCCGCCTGGCCGAGCATCCACTCGACGACCTGGGGGGTGAACGCGCGGGTGGCGGCGGACGGGTCCGAGGTGAACACGGTGAACTCCCGGCCCAGCGGTTCCGGCAGGCCGGCGGGCAGCCACTGGCGCTGCTCCCGCACCACGGTCACCGGCGCCTCGGCGGCCGGTCCGGCGGCCTGGGCGCGGTCCGGGGCCAGCGGCCGGCCCAGGAAGTCCACGAGGACCCGGCGGCCGATCTTCATCGGCGGCACGATCGCGGTGGCCACCTCGATCCGGTGCTCGTGGGCCGTGGCGGAGCTGGTCGAGTTGGCCTTCTCCATCGACGCCTCGCCGACGCGCACGGCCCAGTTGCCGCGCCGGAAGTCCAAGGCGGTCTCGAAGCGGGGTGCGCGGACCGTGCCCAGCCGGCCCGCGACGCCGTCGGTGGAGCTCTTCATCGGTGGCAGGAGGTCGGCCGACCACGCGCGGACGTCCGCGGGGTCGGCCACCCGGCCGCCGAGGCCGTTCGCGAGCACGGCCAGCGCGTCGGCCTGGGCCTGGTCCTCCTTCCGGGCGCCGCGCGACTGGAACCAGCGCAGCAGGGCGAAGAGCACCACCAGGGCGGCGACGACGTAGAGCAGTTCCATGATCAGATGTCCAGGTATCCCGTGGTCTGCTGCTTGGACTGGTCCTCGCCGATGCCCGCGTACTGGTCCGCCTTCTCCTGGGCGGACTGGTTGCGCAGGGGCTTGTCGATGCCGGCGTTCGCGCCCGTGCCGATGCCCAGCTGGGAAGCCGCCGCGTCGGTCACCGCGCCCACCATCGACTTGCCGAAGCCCTCCTGCAACCGCTCGCCGAGCATGCCGTCCTTGCTCCACAGCTTGACCAGCGCCGACTTGTCGCCGCCCGCCTTGAGGGCGTCCGCGGCCAGGCTGCCGGCGTGCTTGTTGGCCATGGAGCGCTGGAAGGCGGTCTTCACGTTGCCGACCCGCTTGGCCAGGTTGCGCAGGAAGTCGAGGATCTTGGTCAGGAACTGCTTCAGCTTGGCCACGATCCGGGCCACCTTGCTGCCGGTCGTCGCCACCCGCACGCCCGTCGCGGCGCCCGCCGCCGCGGTCGACGCGCCGAAGCTCGGCACCGCCGCCGCCAGCGCGGGGATCCAGATCATGACCAGCCAGGTGATCAGCTCGGTGAGGATCGCCTTGATGAAGTCCTCGACGATCGTCATGATCATGCTGGAGGTCTGGAGCATCTGCGCCAGCTCACCGGCCTGGCCCGCGACGCCGTCGATGCCGTTGGCGAACTCGCCCAGCTTGGTGCTGGCCACCTCCGACGCGGGGCCGCCCCAGCTCGTCACCGAGCTCTGCAGGTCCTGGTCGAACTGCTCGCGCAGCTTGGCCACGCCCTCGCCGATGGCGCTGAAGTTCTCCGCCGCCTGCGCCAGCGCGGGACCGTCGCCGCTGACGAAGTGGATCGCGTCCTCCAGCGGCTGCACCACGCTGATCAGGAAGTTCAGCCCCTGCCCGACCAACCAGCCGATCGGGTCGGTCGCGATGCCCAGGGCGGAGGTGCCGAGCGAGCCGATGAGCGCGGAGCCCTCGGACATCAGGCCGGTGACCTCGGCGCCGCCCTTCTCCTCCGCCTTGCCCGCCGCTTCCTTGATCTTGAGGTAGTTGCCGTAGAAGGGGGCGGCCTCCGCCATCTTCTGGCTGGTGTCCTTCTCGCCGACGGTGATCTCGACGCCGCCGGCCTCGGTCTTTACTTCAGCCATCCCGGATTCCCCCGCCCCTACTGGTTGTCGAGCTCGACTTGCAGGCCGTTCAGCAGCTGCTTGACGGCTTCTTCCTGCGCGTCGTAGTCCTGAGCCGCGCCGTTGAACTTGTCCGCGCCGGACTGCAAGCCGTCCTGCAGGGCCTGGAACAGGTCGTTGAGGTCGCCGAGCATCCGGGTGTAGTCGTCCTTGACGAACAGGCCGACCACGCCCCACGACTTGTCGCCCACGTCCGCCTTGGCGACGAGGCCCGCGATCTCGGAGGCCGTGCCGCGGTGGCCGTCGAGCTTGCCGGCGAACGCCCGCAGCTCCTGGGGGTTGACGTCGAAGCCACTCATCGCGTGCTCACCGGTCCTCGTCGTCGAAGAGGTTCAAGAAACGGCCGTCCTGGTTCTGCGCGGGCCCCGAGCGGGGCGGGGGCGGCGGCTGGTCGTCGTCGCGCAGGAACCGACGCTGCGAGAAGTCGTCCGGTTCCTCGGGTGGCGTCGGCCGGCGCGGCGGGGCCGGGCGGGCGGCCGGCCCGGGCGGCGGCGGCATCCGGTTCGGTCCCGGGCCCGCCATGGGCGGCGGCGGTGCGGCGTAGGGCGGTGCGGCGGGCAGCGGCGCCTGCGGCGGCGGGGCCTGTTCGGTCATGGTGCGCAGCTCCTGCGGCGTGACGCCGAACAGCTGGGCCTGCGTCTCCAGCACCTGGTCGGTGAGGTGCAGGTCGTCGCCGAGCGCGTTCTCCACGATGCCCGCCTGGCGACGTGCGGCCTCGGCGACGGCTTGGCGCAGCGTCGCCATGATCGCGCCGGCCAGCGCGTGCGGCGGTCGGCGCATGGCGGTGTCCGACAGCCGGATGTCCTTGATCGCGCCGGACGGGCCGGCCACGACGGTCACCGCGCGGTCGGGCGAGGTGGCCACCACCTCCATCGCGGCGAGTTCCTGCTGCATCTGGTCGATGCCGGCGACCTGCTGGTCGACCCGGTGCAGCTTGGACTGGAACTGTTCGAACTGGGCGACGAGCTGGTCGAACTCGGCCGACACGACAGGACCTCCGGGGAGCTTTCGACTGCGGCGGCACGCACGGCGCCGGTGAGCGGGACTCATAGTGGCAAGCGGATGACCCGCTTTGTGCCCGAACGGGTGAAAAGACTCTCCGTTCAACCCAGCGGGCCGTTCGGCGGGTTCCTTGACCCGGTCGTGGTTGGGCAGCATCGCGCGGGTGATCAGACGACTCCAGGCAGTGATGACACTCACACTCGGTCTGTCCCTCCTCTCCGTCCCCGGCGTCGCGCACGCCCAGCCCGCGCCGTGCTTCGACCCGAACGCGCCCATCACCGTCGAAGAGCAGCGGTTGGACGACCGCCTCACGCCGACGGGGCCCGAGGTCGGCCCCGAGCTGGTGCGTCTCGCCGGCTTCGAGGACGACGTCAGCCGCTTCACCGCCCGGCTGTGCGAGCCGATCTCCTACTCGCAGGTCATGTACCACGCGCTCGCCGGCGGGACGCAGCTGTGGCAGGCCGCGGTGGGGCGGGCGCAGTCGGCCCAGGCCTGGGACTCCTACGACGACCGGCCGCTGTACTGGGCGCGGCTGCTCGCGACCAAGGCGCTGCGGCAGTGGCAGCCGCGGGACTGGCGGCTCGACGCGGCCGGGCGGGCGAGGCTGGTCGAGGCGTTCGACCGCACCTCCCGGGGCGTGGAGCACGTGCGGTTCGGCGCCGGCGTCCGGCGGATCGCGGTGACCGGGTTCGACCCGTTCCAGCTCTTCGGGACGTCCGTGCGCCGCAGCAACCCGTCGGGCGCGTCGGCGTTGCAGCTGGACGGGAAGGTGATCAGCACGCCGTCCGGGCCGGTGGTGGTCGAGGCCGCCGTGCTGCCGGTGCTGTGGGGCGCGTTCGACCAGGGGGTCGTGGAGCGGTTCTACGGCGCCGCGCTCGGTTCCCGGGCCGACGCCCTGGTCACGATCAGCCAGGGCCGCGACGGGCAGTTCGACGTCGAGCGGTGGGCCGGGCGGTTCCGGGGCATCTACCCGGACAACGACAACGTGTCGGCACCCGGTGTGGTGCCGGACGCGGCGGGGTGGCCGCAGCCGGCGCACGAGTTCATCGAGACCACGCTGCCGCACCAGCGCATGATCGACGCCGGGACCACGCCGTTCCCCGTGTACTACAACCGGTCCTTCTGCGAGTGGCCGCTGGGGACGGTCCCCGCACCCGGCACGGGCACGGCGGACTGCCGCTCCGACGAGCCGACGCCCGGCGCGGCGGCGGCCGAGGGCAGCGGCGGCGACTACCTGTCCAACGAGTCGATGTACCGGGCCAACCGGCTGCGGCTGGGCTTGAACGCCACCGCGGTCGCGGGCGGTCACCTGCACACCCCCGTGCTCGGCCAGCCCGCCGACCCGGCCGCGCTGACCGACGCGGCGTTCGAGCGCGACCGCCGGGCGATCGCCGACCAGGTGGTGGCGCTGGTGTCAGTAATCTGACCCCTGTGAAGGGCTGGCGGGCGGCGGTCGCGGCACTGGCCGCGCTGTCGCTCGCCGCCTGCACGGCGCCGGTGGAGGGCCTGCCGGACGGCGAGGTCGTCCGCCCCTCCCTCACGCCGACCGCCGACCAGCTGCCGAAAGCCGGTCAGTGCACGGACACCGGCCTCGAAGTGCTCGACTGCAAGGCCCAGCACGAGGCCGAGGTGACCGAGGTCGGCCTCCTGGACGGCCTCGGTGCCGAGTACCCGAACGACCGCGACCTGCGCCGGGCCGCCCTGCCCGCGTGCCGCGCCGCGCTCACCGCGTACCTCGGCAGCCCCGACCACGATGCCACCCGCTTGCAGGCCCACGCCCTGTGGCCGAGCCGCGACGGCTGGGCGAAGGGCGACCGCTGGCGCGTGTGCACGGTGGTCGAGCTCAAGCCCGACGGCACGCGCGTGCGGCGCAAGACCAGCGCCAAGGACCTCCTCAAGGCGGCCGGGTTCGGCACGGTGCAGCTGTGCGCGACCGCGTCACCGGGCGAGGCGAAGGACGCCGGGATCACCGCCTGCGACCAGCCGCACAAGGCGGAAGCCGTGCCGGGCGTGCTCGCGCTGGGTAATCCCCAAGACCCGACGCCGTCCCTCGACCAGGTGAACGCCAAGGCGGCCGAGCACTGCGCGAGGGCCGTGACGAACTACGTCGGCGCGGCGCGGGAGGACGTCTTCGCGTCCTGGCGGTCGTTCGGCAGCCAGGCGTGGTCCGAGGGCTACACGTCGGCGGTCTGCTACGCCGAGGCGACGCGCCCGTTCACCGGCCGGCTGTGGGGCCTGGGGAAGAACGCCCTCCCCGGCTGACCCCGGCTGACCCCGGCCGTCCACACCTGTCCCCACTGACCCACAGGCTGTGCACAGTTCCATCCACAACCTGTGGACAACTAGCGCCGGCGCCAGGACAGCACCACCAGCAGCACGCCCACCAGAACCGGCGCGCCGCTCTCGAACACCGGCCTGAGCACGGGCAAGAAGGGGTACGCGCCCAGTTCGAACAGCACCGAGGCGGTCAACGCGGCCAGCCCGGCGGCCAGCGGCGCGGCTGGGGACAGCTTCCCCAACGACACCAGACCCACCAGCAGTCCCGCGAGTCCCAACGCCACCAGCCCGCGCAGCCGCACCTCGTCGAACTGGTCCAGCGCGTAGCCCCACGCGAAGGCGCCGACCGCGGCGGCGAGGGCGCCGAGCACGAAGCCGGCCACGTGCCACCACGCCGACACCCGCGTGCGCTCGCGCTTCGCGGGCACCCCGGCCGGGTGATACCGCACGACGCCCGGAGCCGGCCCGACCTCCGCCTCCGGCAGGCGGTCGTAGTGCAGTCCGCCCAGGAAATCGTCCTGCTGGGTCACTCCTCCTTGGTACCTCCGGACGAGCCGGAAATCACCCGGAGCAACCAAAAAGAGACCCGGTGGACGCCGTTGGCCACCGGGTCTCACGCCGAGGGGTCTCGGGTGGGAGAGGCTCAGCCGAGCCGGAGCTTCAGCGCCTCCAGCTCGTCGCGCAGCGAGGTCGGCACCTTCTCGCCGATCTTGGCGAACCACTCCTCGATCATCGGGATCTCGGCGCGCCACTCGTCGGCGTCGAAGTCCAGCGCGGCCTCGACGTCCTCGCGCGGCGCGCCCAGCCCGTCCAGGTCCAGCGCGTCGGCGGTCGGCACGTGCCCGATCGGCGTCTCGACCGCGGCGGCCCTGCCCTCGATGCGCTCGACGGCCCACTTCAGCACCCGCGAGTTCTCGCCGAACCCGGGCCACAGGAACCGCTTGTCCTCGCCGCGGCGGAACCAGTTCACGTAGAAGATCTTCGGCAGCTTGTCCGCGTCGGCCGACTTGCCGGTGTCGATCCAGTGCTGGAAGTAGTCACCCGCGTGGTAGCCGATGAACGGCAGCATCGCCATCGGGTCGCGCCGCACGACGCCGGTCTTGCCGACGGCCGCCGCGGTCGTCTCGCTGGACAGGGTGGCGCCCATGAACACGCCGTGCTGCCAGTCGCGCGACTCGGTGATCAGCGGGACCGTGGTGGCGCGGCGACCGCCGAAGAAGATCGCCGAGATCGGCACGCCCTTCGGGTCCTCCCACTCGGGCGCCTTGATGTCGCACTGGGCGATCGGCGTGCAGTAGCGGGAGTTCGGGTGCGACGACAGCTCCTCGCCGCCGGGCGTCCAGTCCTGCTTCTTCCACGAGGTCAGGTGCGCGGGCGGCTCGCCCATGCCCTCCCACCACACGTCGCCGTCGTCGGTCAGCGCGACGTTGGTGAACAGCGAGTTCCCCTTCTCGATGGTGCGCATCGCGTTGGGGTTGGTGTGGTAGTCGGTGCCGGGCGCGACGCCGAAGAAGCCGTTCTCCGGGTTCACCGCGTACAGCCGGCCGTCCTCGCCGAAGCGCATCCACGCGATGTCGTCGCCGAGGGTCTCGACCTTCCAGCCCGGGATGGTCGGCTCCAGCATGGCGAGGTTGGTCTTGCCGCAGGCGCTGGGGAAGGCCGCCGCGATGTAGTAGGACTTCCGCTCCGGCGACGTGAGCTTGAGGATCAGCATGTGCTCGGCCAGCCAGCCCTCGTCGCGCGCCATCACCGAGGCGATGCGCAGCGAGTAGCACTTCTTGCCCAGCAGCGCGTTGCCGCCGTAACCCGAGCCGAACGACCAGATCATCCGCTCTTCGGGGAACTGCGTGATGTACTTCGTGTCGTTGCACGGCCACGGGACGTCGGCCTGGCCCGGCTCCAACGGCGCGCCGATCGAGTGCAGCGCCTGGACGAAGTCGGCGTCCTCGCCGAATCGCGCGAGCGCCTTCGCACCCATGCGGGTCATGATGTGCATCGAGACGACGACGTACTCCGAGTCGGTGATCTCCACGCCCAGCATCGGCTTCTCGGCGTCGAGCGGGCCCATGCAGAACGGGATCACGTACATCGTCCGACCGCGCATGCTGCCGCGGTACAGCTCGGTCATCGTCGCCTTCATCTCGGCGGGGTCCATCCAGTTGTTCGTGGGGCCCGCGTCCTGCGGGTCCACCGAACAGATGAAGGTGCGCTCCTCGACCCGCGCCACATCGGTGGGATCCGACGCCGCCCAGAACGAGTTGGGTTTCTTCTTCAGCGGAACGAAGGTGCCCGCGGCCACGAGCTTGGCGGTGAGCCGGTTCCACTCGTCCTGGGAGCCGTCGGCCCACACCACTTCATCGGGGCAGGTCAGCTCTGCGACCTCGCGCACCCAGGACACCAGGCGCGCGTGGTTGGTCGGTGCGTGGTCGAGACCGGGAATGGTCACTGCCGTCATCTCGTCTCGTCTCCTAGCTGAGCGCCAGCCCACGGTGGACGCCGTTGTCCGGGTGGGACGTCCTCGCGAATGGCTCCGCCCGCCCGGTGGAGGGCGTGCCGTTTAAGGGGATAGACGGAGGTTAGCCGGGTTAATCGCGGGTAACGCACATCTGACCTGTCGGCTGGCTCACAAAACCGATTCTGGAATCGATTCAGCACCCGATCACCACAAATCCGGCTGTGACCTGGGCTTTAGTCGTCGGAATGCAAGACCGGCCCGGTGCGTCGATCGCCACACGTTCAGGTGTCTGAACAGTAACGCTATGAGAGCGCTCTCACCGTTGGGCGCAAAAATTGCTGCTCCGAAATGCCCGGATTTCTCGACCGTTTCAGGAACGGCGGACGGGCGGCCCGAGCAACGCGATCAACGGCTCTTCCACTTGCGCCACAAGGGATTCACCGAACACGCACAGCGTGTGTTCCCAGGGGTGCCCGAACGTGCCGAGGCGGAGATCGCGGGTGACGTACAGGAAGTAGTCGCCGTCCGGGTACGCGTGGCCGGGCCACGGCGGTTGCCCCGGTCGGCCGACGCGGTCCGGCTCGAACCGGTAGCCGACGTGCTGCCAGTCGAGCCAGTACAGCTCCTCGTCCCCGGCCTCCCGCAACCCGGCGACGATCACGCTCTGCAGTTCGTCCAGGCCGTCCTCGTCGACGTTCAGGTGCCACGTCACCGAACCGGGTGGTTCCGTGATGCCGGGAAAGGCCCTCGTGCTCGGCCGGAAGTCGAGCAGGCGGTCGACCAGGCGCCAGACCTCGTCGTGCTCCGCCTGGTCGAACAGCACGGCGACCGGACGTGTCGCGGCGGGCGGGCGCGGCGGGGTCCAGTGGTAGGAGCGGGCGGTGGCGACCTCGCGGAAGCCCGCCTCCAGCAGCACGGCGCGCAGCTCGCCGTCCGCTTCGGCGAAGAACGTCGACCCCGGCCCGGCCCACCGCGACCACTCGGCCACCACCTGCGGCCACGGGCCGGTGAGCCCACCGATCACCACGGCGCCACCGCCCGCGGGCTCCGCCCACCCCGCGCCCACGACCCGGCCGCGTTCGAGCACGACCTGGACGTTCGCGTCGAAGTACCGGGCCGGGCCGTCGACCTCGAGGTCGGCGAACGGCGTGCGGTGGCGGCCCCGGGCCAGCCGTCGCACCTGCGGCAGGTCTTCGGCCCGCGGTTCGCGCACGTCACGGCTCGGCGAGGCGGTGATCTCGTGCGCGACCAGGACGGCACGCTCCCAGCCCGGCGTGAAGCCGGCCGCGAGCAGGTGCGAGGGGAGGTCGGGCGCCTCGTGCGCGTAGGTCTTCCACTCGACCGGCTCGCCGCGCTCGGCGAAGTGGCGCAGTTGCCGATCGACGAGGGCGGCGAGGTCGACCCCGGGCAGGTCGGGGTGCTCGACCGTGCCGTGCGTGCCGTAGTGGACGCGGGTGACCGGACCGTCCTGCTCGACCACCGCGCCGATCGGCGTGCTCCACGGTCGGCGCGGCCACGCGTCGTCGGCGGGTCGGGTCGTGCGCCGCGGCGGGCGTGGGCGGACCGGGGTGGCGTCGAGGAAACCGCTGATCGCGGCGACGACCTGGGGTGAGGCGAAGTCCGGCACGGTGAGGTTCAGGCCGCCCGCCACCGGGCCGCCCGGGCCGGGCGTCGTGAGGACGAGCGTCGACGCGCGGACCCGGCCGAGCTCTTCCCGGGACGCGGCGTCGGCGCCCAGGCCGGCCACGATCACGCGGTCCGGCGTCGCGCCGGCGAGGACCATCCGCACCACCAGCAGCGCGCCGACGCCGTGACCGCCGAGGTCGTAGCCGGCGAGGTCGTCGGTGGCCAGGTGGTCGAGCAGGGCGAGCCCGGCGGCGGTCGGCGCCCCGTCCGGCACGTCGACCAGGACCACCCGGTGGCCTCGGGCGACGAGGGGGTCGACGTGCGGCAGCCACAGGTCGGCGGTGTCGTCCGAGCCGCCGGCGAACAGGACCAGCGGACGGCCGGCGCCGAAGTCGCGGTAGGCGAGCGGGGTGCCGTCCGGAGCCCGGAGGTGCTCGGTCATCCGTCGAGCCGCTTGTAGTACTGGACCTGGGGGAACGCGGTGAAGCCCGCGCGTTCGTAGGTGCGGCGCGCCGGGGCGTGGCCGGGGTCGCCGCCCGTGCCGACGACGGCCGGCGTGACGCCCGCTTCGCGGAGGCGTTCGACGGCGAAGTCGGTCAAGGCGGACCCGATGCCCTGCCGCTGGTGGTCCGGGTCGGCGGACAGCATGTGGATCTCGCCGTCCGCCACCCGGATCGCGACGAACCCGACGGCGCGGTCCTGCCGGTCGGCCACCCACACGGTCGTCGCGTCGTCCCGGCAGACGTCCTCGACGGCCCGGGCCTGCGTCGACTCCCAGTCCGGGAACAGCGCGGCGTAGATCGGACCGCCCAGCGCGGCGCGGAACGACGCGAACACCGGGGCCCACGAGCGCAGCGAGAACTCCACGACGGCGCCGATGTCGTCGGTCGTCAGCGGGCGGATGACCATGCGGCCATCATCGCGACAGGCCCACGACCCCCGCACTCGAATTCGCCGGTCGGGCCCGCCCCGATCCGGGAGCGGTCAGTTCGGGCTGATCCACTGGCCGGTGACGGAGTCGATGCGGACCACGCCCGACACGGTGACCTTGTCCTCCGAGCCGTCCGACCAGGCCTCGTCGCTGTCCGGCGTGTACTTGCCGTCCTCGCCGATGCGGCCGTGCTCGACCTCGGTCCACTCCTCGTCGCCGGTGTGCCGGGACACGGTGACCTCGCCGTCCTGGGTGATCTCGGTGGCCAGGTCGGCGCTGCCGTCGCCGTCGGCGTCGGTGAAGAGCCAGGTGTCGCCGTCCTCGTCCTTCACCACCGCGGTGTCGGCGCGGCCGTCGCCGTCGGTGTCCTCGGTGGCCGGCCCGACGTTCTGGTCGGCGCCGCCCTCCATGTCGACCACGATGGCCTTGCCGGCGTTCGTGTTGGTCTGCTCGGTCCGGTCGTCCGACGGGTCGACGGCGACCCACTCGCCGGAGTCCTCGTCGAACTCGGCCTGGGCGGTGAGCTCGCCGTCCGCGTCGAAGGAGCTCATCAGGTCGGCGTCGCCGTCGCCGTCGGTGTCGCTGAACGCGAGGTGCCCACCGTCATCGGTCTCCACGACCGCGCTCTCCTCGACACCGTCCTGGTCGAGGTCGTAGGTCGCCTCGGCGGTGTACTCCTCGTCACCGACGGTGACCTTCAGCTCGCCGTCAGCCGCGCCTGTCTCGTCGATGTACACCGTGTCCCACCCTCCTGCGTTCCTGTACGGGTTGGACTCACGCTATGCCTGTTCGGTTCCGCTGGGGAAGGTCCGACAGAGGTCACACCCGGTCGCGGACGGCTCGGATGCGGGCCAGCAGCTCGTCGACCTTGGTCCGGCCGGCGGTCAGCTCGGCCAGCCGGCGCGTCACGGTCTGCAAGGCCTTGGCGCGCTCGCCGGCCTCCATGCGCAGCGCCTTGTCGACCTCGCGCAGCTCCGCCTCGATCGCGTCGACCCGCTTGCCCAGCGCGTCGTCCAACGCCAGCGACAGCTGCTGCTCGGCCTCGATCAGCTGCTCGGCCACCAGCTGGTCCACAGTGGACCGGGCGTCCGCGATGGCGTCCGACAGCCACTGCTTGAGGTGCTGCTTGTCGGCCGAGTGCTTCCTGGTCCGGGCCATCCACCAGCCCGCGCCGAGCCCCAGCGCGATGGTCACCGGCAGCACGATCGGGTTCAGCGCCGCCACCCCGAGCCCGGCCAGCGGCAACGCGGCCAGCCGGCCCGCGCCCAACCCGCCGGACACGCCCATGAACACCAGCAGCTTGTCCTCGGCGGTCGGCGCGCGCTTCTCCGGTGGCCGCAGCACGACCGGCGGCGTCGCGCCGCGCGCGAACTGACCCCGGATCACGGCCAGCTCCTCGGCCGAGAACAGGTCGGCCAACGCCGCGTCGGCGACCCGGGACAGCCGCACGCCCAACCCGGCGCTGATCCGACCCGACACCACCTGCAACGCCGTGTCGACCTCCTGCGGCAACGCCGCCAGCCGCTCGCGGTCGGCCGAGTCGATGGCCGTGCGGAACCACGTCTGCACGTCCCGCATCTGGCGGCTGACCTCGTGCGCACCCTCGACCCGCGCCCGCTGCACCTCGCCGCGCAGCCGCACCTGCCAGCTGCGCGTCGACGAACGGCGTTGCGCGTTCAGCTCGTCGCGCCGCCCGCGCAGCGTCTCCGCTTCCTCCTCGCCGGACGACAGCGCGCGCTTGTCCGCCTCGTTGCGCGCGATCAGCTCGTCCAGCACGGTGGCCAGCGCGCGCAGCCCGTTGGCCTCGCCGAGCATCGCCGCCCGGCCGACCACCAGCTCCTGCAACGCCTCCTGCAACGCGCCGATCCCGGACCGCTCGCGCAGCATCGCACCCGCGTCCGGGTTCGGGGCCTTGGCCGCCAGCTCGAACATCCGCGACGACACCGGGTGGAACACCGCGCCGCGGAACCTCGGCGCGTGCTCGGCCAGCAGCGCCTGGTCGGCCTCCAGCACCTGCCGCCAGCCCCGGTACTGGTCGACCTTGGTCAACGCGAACACCACGGTCTCGACGCGTTCGCCGACCGTGCGCAGGAAGTCCAGCTCACCGCGCGTGAACGGGGCCGAGGCGTCGACCACGAACAGCAGCGCGGTCGCGGTCGCGGCGGCTTCGGCGGCCAGCTCGCCGTGCACGGAGTCGAGCCCGCCGACACCCGGCGTGTCCACCACGGAGAGGCGTTCCAGCAGCGGGATGGGCGCCTCGACCTCGACGTACCGCGGCGGCAGCATGCCCTCCGGCAGCTCGTGCGCCGCCGACACCCAGTTCACGATCTCCGACCGCTCGAACGGCACCGGCGACATCGACCCGGCGTAGCAGGCGCGGGCCGACCACTCCTCGCCGTGCCGGAACACCAGGTAGGTCGCGGTGGCCACCTCGGCGTCCACCGGTGACAGGTTCGGCGTCGCCAGCAGGGCGTTCACCAGCGAGCTCTTGCCCCGGTTCGTCTCGCCGACGACCACGACCGACGCCGGGCCCGCCCGCCGCGCCTCCACGAACGACGCGGCCGACGGGTCGAGCGCGCGGACCAGGTTGGTCAGCTTCTCCCTGGTCTGCCGGACCGCCTGCGGCAGGCTGCTCATCGCGCGGTGTAGACGGTGACGACGGGCGCGCGCAGCGTCCGGCCCCGATCGGCGAAGCCGACCACCTCGGTCTCGGCCACCACGCCGTCCAACGACGCGTCGTTCGTCGGCACGGTGCCGCCCGCCTCGTGCCGCGACGGGTCGAACCGCTCGCCGTCGGGCCGCAACGGGGTCACGCCGATCGCCGCCAGGCCCTCTTCGAGCCGTTCCACCACCCCGGCGCTGCGGGCGCGGTCCAGCGCGTACAGGCACAGCTGCACGAGGGCGCGCCGTTCGGCCAACGCCTGGTCCAGCAGCTCGTCGGCGATGGTCGTCTCCAGCGTCGCCGCTCCCGGGTGCGTCTCCACAGCGTGGTCGGACGCCGTGCCGCCCTGTTCCGTTCCGCTCATCGCCGTCCCCGCAGTTGTTGCCAGATCAGGAAATACGCCCGGTGCACCACGTGCGCCACCCGGCTCTGCGCCGGCGTGGCCCCGAACGACGCGAAGGAGCGCCACCAGCCCGCCCGTTCCAGGGCGTAGGCGATGAGCTCCTGCGGCGGTCGGCCGCGCAGGCCGAGCTGCTCGGCGAGGTCCGGCGAGCTGCCGAACCGCAGCACCTCTTCCACCAGGTCGTTCGGCATCGCCACGGCGCCGGACGCGACCAGCGTCAACGCCTCCAGCAGCCGCAGCTGGTGCGCCTCGGGCTTGGCCAGCAGCACCTCGATCGCGTCGTGCACGCGCTGCCGCTCGTTCGGGTCGCCGGAGGCGGCGGCCAGCGAGGTCACCGACGCCAGCGCGGCGGCGGCCTTGATGCCGTCGGCGCGGGACCGGAACACCGCGTTGAGCTTGGCCCGCACGCCGTCCAGCCCGGAGGCGTCGAGGAGCTTGCGGCGCAGCGCGCCCGCGGTGATGCCCGGCTCCGCGTCGATGGCCTCGAGCGCCTTGCCGACGCCGTAGAGGTCGAGCTTCTCCAGCAGCCGGGTGCGGGTGCCGACCGGCACGTCGCACTCCCAGCTCACGAACAGGTCGGCCGAGATCAGCATGGTCTCGCGGGTCGCGTCGTCCAGCTCGGCCAGCCGGCGCAGCGCGTCCGCGTCGGCCGAGGTGAAGCCGCCGGTCTCGGTGGACTCGGCGACCAGGCCGATCACCGGCAGCACGTCGGCGACGCGCGGCTTGAGGGTGAGCGCCTGCCGCTCGGCGAGCAGCACGGCCGCCTGCCACGTGTCGCCGTTCGCGCCCTCCACGGTCTCGGCGGCGATCGTGTCGGCCTTGTTCAGCACCGCGATCGCGTTGACCGGTCCCGCCTCGCGGCTCGCGGTCGCGGCGGTGAACGCGGCGAGCGCCTGCTGGTCGTCCGCCCGCACGCCCTGCGTGACCACGTACAACACCGCCTCCGCGCCGGCCACCGCGTTGCGCGACACCGGGTCGAGCTCGCCGCCGAGCAACGCCTCGGTGCGCGCCACGGACGCCGCGTCGAGCGAGCCGAGGCCGGGTGTGTCGATCACGGTCAGGTCCCGCAGCACCGCGTTGGTGAGGTAGGCCTCGATGTGCGACACCCGCTCGACGTCGACGCCCAGGTCGGGCGGGATCGAGCCGTTCGCCTCGAACGGCAGCACCTGCTTGCGGCCGTCGGCGAAGACCACCTCGATCCGGTCCACCGTGCCGTACTGGAAGCGGGTCACCAGCCGGGTGCACTCGCCGACGTCCGTCGGCGCGACCCGGCGCCCGATCAGCGCGTTGACCAAGGTCGACTTGCCGGACTTGATCCGGCCCGCGACGGCCACCTGCAACGGCGCGGACAACCGCCGCAGCACCTCGCCCAACCCCGCCGCGGTCGCGGGCGAGACCTGGGGGCGCAGGCCGACGCAGAGGTTCGCGACCGCCGCCGAGAGCGGACCGGCGAGCTGCTTGGCCTGCGTCGTCACGCCGGAGATCGTGCCACGTGCGGGTGGCGCGCGGTTTGCGAACGGGGCGACCGGGGTATTTCCGCGACCGACGAGGGAGGTCACCCATGGAACAGGGATATGCGGTGTTCCTGCTGCTCGGGGTGGTGCTGGTGATGATCGACGGCCAACTCATCTACCGCAGCGGCAAGGGCTACATGAGCCGGGCGTACGGCGACCCGGAAGCGGCCAGGTCCATGACCCGGCTGGCGACCGTGCTGTTCCACCTCGTGGTGCTCGGGCTGCTCGCCATCGTGTCGATCATCTCGGTGGACACCGGCGACCCGGTCAAGGACGTCGTGGTGAAGCTCGGCGTCATGCTCCTGGTCCTGGCGCTGGTGCACGCGGTGACGATGATGATCCTCGGCCGCATCCGCGACCGGCAGCTCCAGCAGCAGCTGGCCGACGAGATGTCCGAGGAGCACCGCCAGTACGAGCAGCAGCGGTCCGTGCCGCCGCAGACGCGCGTCGAGCCCGTGCACGGCGCGCCCGCGCCGCGGGTCGAGGCCCGGCTCGATCCCACGCAGATCGACCCCACGCAGATCAAGACCACCAGGTAGGACCCCGGGGTTTCATCCGCCTGGAGGACTAGGCGCGGTCAACCCGTGGCGCGACGCGCGGCGTCGCGACCCCTACCTAACCTGGTCACGTGCGGCGGCTGAGCCTGTGGATGCGAGCGCACCCGGTCTTCGGGGACTCCCTGATGGCCGGGTTGCTGCTCGTGTTCGAGCTCGGCGTGCTGGCCGCGAACCAAGCGGCCGTGGCGGGCTCCACGCTGCTGTTCGTCGGCGCGATGATGATCGTGCCGGTCGTGTTCCGCCGGCAGTACCCGCTCGGCTCGTCCTACGTGATCCTGTTCGGCGGGGCGATCCAGCTGCTCACCCACGGCGACCTCGACACGGGGCTGCCGGTCCGGTTCGCCGACTTCTCGCTGGCGATCGCGCTGTACACGATCGTCGCGTACGTCGGCAGGCGGCAGGGCCTGCTGTACGCGATCTGGCTGGCCGTCGGCACGTTCGTGTGGGCGTTGTGGCCCATGGGTGCGGGCGTCGAGGCCGCGTTCATGGTGTTCGTGATCGCGGTGGTGTTCGGCTTCAGCTGGGCGATGGGGGAGTTCGTCGGCGCCCGCCGGGCCTACAACCGGGAGCTGGAGCAGCGGCTCAAGCTGCTGGAGACCGAGCGCGACCAGCAGGCGCGGATCGCGGTCGGCGAGGAGCGGTCCCGGATCGCGCGCGAGCTGCACGACGTGGTCGCGCACGCGGTGAGCGTGATGGTGGTGCAGGCCGACGGCGCGAGCTACGCGATCAGGTCGAACCCGGACCTGGCCGAGGCCGCCGTGCGGACCATCGCCGACACCGGGCGGCAGGCGTTGACCGAGCTGCGGCGGCTGCTGGGCGTGCTGCGGTCGGAGGACCAGTCCGGCACGCAGTGGGTGCCGCAGCCCGACGCGGGCGACCTGCACGAGCTGGCCGAGAACTGCCGGGCCGCCGGGCTGCCCGTCCGGCTGGAGACGCTCGGCGACCTCTCCGCGCTGCCCGCGGGCCTGGGGCTCGGCGTCTACCGGATCGTGCAGGAGGCGTTGACGAACACGTTGAAGCACGCGGGCGCGGGCGCCTCGGCGGTCGTCCGCGTCACCCAGGCGGGAGATCGGGTGGAGGTGGAGGTGGCCGACGACGGGTTCGGCACGCCGCACGACCTGGTGGCGGTGTCCGGGGGCAACGGGCTGATCGGGATGCGCGAGCGCGCCGGCGTGCTCGGCGGCACGCTGGAGGCGGGTCCCAACCCGGGCGGCGGGTGGCGGGTCCGCGCCGTGCTGCCGCTGGTCCCGTCGTAGGGTGCCGTGCCGGCTGGGAAAGGTGACTTCGTGATCCGGGTACTGCTCGTGGACGACCAGGAGCTCATGCGCATGGGCTTCCGGATGGTGCTCGGCGCGCAAGAGGACGTCGACGTGGTCGGCGAGGCGGCCAACGGGCTCGACGCCGTGCAGCTGGCCGAACGGCTGCGGCCGGACGTGGTGCTGATGGACGTGCGCATGCCCGTGCTCGACGGGGTCGAGGCGACCAAGCGGATCGCCGAGGCGGGCACCGCGAAGGTGCTCGTGATGACCACGTTCGACCTGGACGAGTACGCGTTGTCGGCGCTGCGCAACGGCGCGTCCGGGTTCCTGCTCAAGGACACGCCGCCGGGTGACCTGGTGTCGGCGCTGCGCGCGGTGGCCAGCGGCGACGCGGTGGTGTCGCCCTCGGTGACCAAGCGGCTGCTGAGCCGGTTCCTCGGCGAGGGCGGCGGCGAGCTGCGCGACGCGGCGGTGCTGGAGGCGCTGACCGAGCGGGAGCGCGAGGTGCTCGTGCTGATCGCCAAGGGGCTGTCGAACACCGAGATCGCGCGGAAGCTGTTCCTGTCCGAGGCCACGGTGAAGACGCACGTGGGGCGCATCCTGGCGAAGCTCGAACTGCGCGACCGCGTGCAGGCCGTGGTGCTGGCCTACGAGACGGGACTCGTCCGACCCGGCGACGTCTGACCGGGCCGGACGCGTCCCGCGAGGCTCACCGGTACTTCGACGCGTCCGCCGTCGTCGGGTCGACGCCCGCCTTGAAGACCTCCTCGTACCAGCGGCCCCAGTCCGGCCGCGAGCCGTCCAGGTCGGTGAAGCCGTACTCCCGCATGAGCGTCCACGAGGCGAGCGCCTTGCCGGTGAAGCGGTGGCGGTCCGGGTCGGCGGCCAGCGCCGCCACGCCTCGGCCCACGTAGTGCGGCGTCTCCGACATCGCGTAGTGCGGCTCCTTCGCGATCGCGTCACGCCAGTTCGCCTCGGTCACGCCGAAGTGCTCCAGCATCTGCTCCGACCGCAGGAAACCGGGCGTGACGGCGACCGACGTGCCGCCGAACGCCGCCAGCTCCTTCGCCATCACCGTGCCGATCCGCCGGATCGCGACCTTCACCGAGTCGTACGCGAGCGACCCGCTGTAGAAGTCGTCGCTGTCGCCGTCGGTCACCTCGACCAGCAACCCGCCCGGCCGGCGGACCAGCAGCGGCAGCAGGCGGTGCAGCGTGACGAAGTGCGCCTCCACGCTGTTGCGCCACATCCGCAGCTGGCGGTCGAGGTCCTGCTCCCAGAACACCTTGAACTCGGTGTCCGCCTCGCCGCCCCACACGTCGTCGACCAGGACGTCCAGCTGCCCGTCCACTTCGGACTCGATGCGGGCCCGGAACGCGTCCACGTCCGCGGGCGCGGTGAAGTCGCACCGCACCGGGACGCCGCGCCCGCCCGCCGCCGTGACGAGCTCCGCCGTCTCCTCGATCGTCTCGTCCCGGCCGATCGGCGACTTGTGCCCGCGCGTCGACCGCCCGCCGACGAACACCGTCGCACCGGCCGCACCCAGCTCCACCGCGATGGCACGCCCGGCGCCCCGCGTCGCCCCGGTGACCGCCGCGACCTTGCCCTCCAACGCCGACATCATCTCCCCTTCCACGCGTCCAGCACCGCGTCCACGTCCTGCGCCAGCCGGTCGGCCAGCTCGCCGCGCGGTCGGACGGACCAGTCCATCGACACGCCGTAGAGCAACCCGGTGAGCACCCGCGCCGCGCGTTCCGGCGACGGGCCGTGCGGAAGATCCACCGGTCGGGTGAGTTCCACCACGGTCCGCTCGGTCGCCGCGTACAGCTCGGCGAGCAGCGCCCGCAGCTGCGGGTCGATCAGGTCGACACCGAGCTGGGCCAGGTGGTGCTGCGCCTCGGCCGGGTCCACCACGTCCTCGAACCAGGTCAGCAGCGCCGCCCGCAGCCCGTCCGCCGGGTCCTGCGCCGCGGCCGCCGCCGCGTGCATCCGCCGCACGTTCTCGTCCATGGTCTGCCTGGTCAGGGCCTGGAGCAGGCCGCTCTTCGAGCCGAACCGGCCGGCCACCGTGCCCACCGAGACGCCCGCCCGCTCGGCCACGTCGGCGATGGTGAACCCCGGCCCCTTGCGGCCGATCACCTCCGCCGCGGCGGCCAGCAGCCGTTCGTCCGTGATCGTCTTCGGTCGTGCCACGGTATTATTGAACCACGGTTCATTAATGGTCGCCCAGTAGGGTGACACCAGTGACCTGGAGACCACGCCTCATCGCCCTGGACATCGACGGCACGATCACCCCCGTGGGCCGCGAGGACGTCGCACCGGCCGTGCGCGCGGCCATCGGCCGGGCCGTGGACCACGGCGCGCACGTCGTCCTCTCCACCGGCCGCAGCCTCGTCGGCACCCGGCCGATCATCGACGACCTCGGCCTGCGCGACACCACCGCGATCTGCTCCAACGGCGCCGTCTGGTGGGACACGAGCACCCGCGAGGTGATCCGGAAGGTCGAGTTCGACCCCGGGCCGTCGGTCGAGCGCCTGCGGGCCCTGCTGCCCGACTCGGTGTTCGCGGTCGAGCTGACCGGGGTGGGGAACCTCGCGTTCGGCCGGTTCCCGGACGGCGACCTGTGGGGCGAGGTGCGCGAGGTGTCCTACGGGGAGCTGGCGGCCACGGCGACGTCCCGGCTGGTCATGCGCTGGGTCGGCCGCACGCCGGAGGAGCTGGCGCTGCGGATGCTCGACGTCGAGCTGCCCGGCGTGACGGCGTCGTGCGACCACAACGAGCCGTGGCTGACGCTGTCGCCTCCCGGCGTGACCAAGGGCGCGGCGCTGGAGGACCTGCGGGCCAAGCTCGGCGTGTCCGAGGAGGACACGCTGGCCATCGGCGACGGCTCCAACGACGTGGAGATGCTGCGGTGGGCCGCGCACGGCGTCGCGATGGGACAGGCGCCGGTCGCCGTCCGGGAGGTCGCGGACGCGGTCACCGGCACGATCCTCGACGACGGCGCGGCGGCCGTGCTGGACCGGTACTTCGCCGCCTAGTGGTGTCCGACGCCGCGACCGGGCCCGGTTGGTCGCGCCGACGTACCGGCACGGCCCCGGCGCAGCCGTCCTGGACGTGGGACACGCGCGATCAGTCGGTTATGCCCGATTTGGCGATGACGTCGGCGTCGCGGACGCGGACGACCACCTCGCCCGGCCCGCCGTTGAGCTCGGCGAACTCGTTCGCCCGGTCCGCGCCCATGTACCGGGCGCCGATGCGGCCCGCCCAGTAGCGCACCTGCTCGGGGTCGTCCTCGACCTCGGCGCGGCCGGACACGGTGACGAAGGCGAACGGCGGCCGTTCGTCGTCCAGGCAGACCGACACCCGGCCGTCGCGCCGGATCGCCCTGCCCTTGATCGACCCCAGGTTCGTGGTGAACACGAGCGTGCCGGCGTCGAGGTCCACCCAGACGGGTGTGACGTGCGGCGACCCGTCCGCGCGGACGATCGCGAGCTTGCCGGTCCGGGCGGGCGCGGCCGACACGAACTCGCGCCACCAGCCCTCGGGTGCGTCGGTGTGAGCCATGACCGCACACCGTAGAGGCATCCCATCCCTGAGAACGACCCGGTGAACGCCTAGGGGACAACTCAGGGTGAACACGGATTACTACGACCGAGGTAGCTACCACGATAAGACTGAAGTCGCACGGACGAGTCAACTACAGACCGATGTGCGCGACCCGGTGGACCGGGCAAGGTTCAGCCTAGTCCGGGGGATGTGTCGTCCAGGGGAGAAATCATGATCGAGGCTGTCGGCCTCACCAAGCGCTACGGGAAGACGGTGGCGGTGGACAACCTGTCGTTCACCGTCGCGCCCGGCCGGGTCACCGGGTTCCTCGGCCCGAACGGCGCGGGCAAGTCCACCACCATGCGCATGATCCTCGGCCTCGACCGGCCGACCGCCGGTCAGGTGCTGATCGACGGCAAGCCGTACGCGCGGCTCGACCGCCCGCTGCGGACCGTCGGCGCGCTGCTGGACGCCAAGTGGGTGCACCCCAACCGCTCCGCGCGGGCCCACCTGCAGTGGCTGGCGAAGTCCAACGGCCTGCCCGACCGCCGCGTCGACGAGGTGCTGGACATGGTCGGCCTGACCAAGGTCGCCAAGCGCCGCGCGGGCGGGTTCTCCCTCGGCATGTCCCAGCGCCTCGGCATCGCGGGCGCCCTGCTCGGCGACCCGAAGGTGCTGCTGTTCGACGAGCCGGTCAACGGCCTGGACCCGGAGGGCATCCTCTGGATCCGCCAGTTCATGCAGGGCCTGGCCGCCGAGGGCCGCACCGTGCTGGTGTCGAGCCACCTGCTGTCGGAGATGGCGCTGACCGCCCAGGACCTCGTGGTCATCGGGCGCGGCAAGCTCATCTCGCAGTCCAGCACCACCGAGTTCGTCGAGCGGTCGACCGAGAACACCGTCCGGGTGCGCAGCCCGCACGCGGACAAGCTGGGTGCGATGCTCGTCGACAAGGGCTTCACCGTGCGTGAGGACTCCGACGGCTCGCTCACCGTGTCGGGCGCCCTCAGCGACGAGATCGGTGACATCGCGGCGGGCAGCGGCGTGGTGCTGCACGAGCTGAGCCCGCAACGAGGTTCGCTCGAACAAGCGTTCATGCAGCTCACGGGCGATTCTGTCGAGTACCACGCCGAACTCGCCGAGACGGGGAAGTGACCACCGATGACTCTGCTCGCCGTTGAACGGATCAAGCTCTTCTCCACCCGCTCGCCCTGGTGGTGCATGCTGCTGGCAGTCGGCCTGACCGTCGGCCTCGGCGCGATCTTCGCGCTCAACTGGGGCGGTCCGATGCCCGTGATGGGCACGGTGGTCGTCTACAACTTCGGGCTGTACGTGGTCATGGTGATGGCCGCGCTGGCGGTGACCACCGAGTACCGCTTCGGCACGATCAAGGCCACGTTCCAGGCGGTGCCCGACCGCATCTCGCCGATGATCGCCAAGGCGGTCGTCGTGATGCTGCTCTCGGGCGTGGTCGGCCTGGTCGCCGCGTTCGGCTCGTGGGGCCTGAGCCGGGTCATCGCCGACGACTCCTCCGGCCTGGCGCTGGACTCCGCCGCCGACTGGCGGCACCTCGTGGGCGTGGGCCTGGTGTTCGCGATGGGCGCGCTGCTCGCGCTGGGCGTGGGCGCGATGGTCCGGCACACCGCGGGCGCGGTGTCGATCATCCTGGTGTACGCGCTGGTGGTGGAGAGCCTCGTCGGGCTCATCCCGAACATCGGTGACGACATCCAGAAGTGGCTGCCGTTCCTGATGGCCCAGAAGTTCATCCTGGGCGACCCGGACACGGGCGGCATCCCGGCCGGCGAGGGTCCGCCCGTGGTCGGCGACCTGAGCCCGTGGGGTTCGTTCGGGTACTTCGCCGCCATCGCGCTGGCGATCTACGTCATCTCGCTCGTCGTGGTGAAGCGGCGGGACGCGTAACGGGCAGGCCCGCGCCGCCGGCATTCGGGGGCCGGCGCGCGGGCAGCCGGGGGAAAGGGGGAGCTCGGGTCACCTTCGGGGGGTGGCCCGGGCTCTTCTGCTTCAGGTTCCGCCACCAGCGGTTGATCGGACGGGAGATGTCATGATCGAAGCGACCGGCCTCACCAAGCACTACGGCAGGACCGTGGCCGTGGACGACTTGTCGTTCACCGTGCAGCCGGGCCGGGTCACCGGGTTCCTCGGCCCGAACGGCGCGGGCAAGTCCACCACCATGCGGATGATCCTGGGCCTCGACAGCCCCACCCGCGGCAAGGTCACCGTGAAGGGCCGCGACTACCGCTCGCTGCACGAGCCGCTGCGCGTGGTCGGCGCGCTGCTGGACGCGAAGTGGGTGCACCCCAACCGCTCGGCGCGGGCCCACCTGCAGTGGCTGGCCCGGTCGAACCGGATCCCGGACCGGCGTGTGGACGAGGTGCTGGACATCGTCGGCCTCACCCAGGTCGCCAAGCGCCGGGCGGGCGGCTTCTCGCTGGGCATGTCCCAGCGGCTGGGCATCGCGGGCGCGCTGCTCGGCGACCCCGAGGTGCTGATGTTCGACGAGCCGGTCAACGGCCTGGACCCGGAGGGCATCCTCTGGATCCGCCAGTTCATGCACCGGCTCGCCGACGACGGCCGCACCGTGTTCGTGTCGAGCCACCTGCTGTCGGAGATGGCCCAGACCGCGCAGGACCTGATCGTGATCGGGCGCGGCAAGCTGATCTCGCAGACCAGCACCGAGCAGTTCATCAAAGACGCCACCGAGGACACCGTCCGCGTCCGCTCGCCGCAGCTCGACCGGCTGCGCGAGCTGCTCGACGGTCGGGCCCGCGTCGCCGAGGCCGCGGCCTCCGACGGCGCGCTCGTCGTGCACGGGGTGGAGCCCGCGTTCATCGGCGAGCTGGCCGCCTCGAACGGCATCACGCTGCACGAGCTGAGCCCGCAACTCGGTTCGCTCGAAGAGGCCTTCATGCAACTCACGAAGCAATCCGTGGAATACCACGCGAACGAGTGACCGGTGCTCCACCGGGTGCCGGAAAGCGATTCGCCGACCGCGCCCGCGGGTCAGAACCGGTCGTTGCGCCAGAAGTCGTCGGACGGCGGCGGGATTTCGGTGACGACCGGCGCCGGCGCGCGCCGGATCCGACTGCGCCGGGCCAGCAGCAGGCTCACCGCCGCCACCACGATCCCGACCGCGGTCAGCCCGCCGAAAGCCACCAGCAGCCGCCCGCTCCCGTCCACCTCGGACGACGGCGCGGCCACGTTCCCGTCCGACGTGGGCGGAGCGTCGGCGGAGGTCGTGCGCGGCGGCGGCGCCAAGGGGTTGCGCTCCACCCGCGGCACGTCGGCGGTCAGCGCGGCGACCGGGTTGACCTGGCCGAACCCGGTCACGTTGTCCCGGCCGGGCGCGAGCAGGTCGGTGGCGGTGGCGATGAGCCGGTTCACCACGTTGCCCGCGTCCAGGTCCGGGTAGCGGGCCCGCACCAGCGCCGCCGCGCCCGAGACCAGCGCCGTGGCCGCGCTCGTGCCGTCCACCTCGGCGTAGCCGGTGTCCACCACCGACACCGGCACGGCGGTCACGATGCGCTGCGCGGGCGCGGCCAGCACGGTCTCCGGGCCGGTGTTGGACTCCGGCCACGGCCCGTTGCCCTCGATCGTGCCGGAGACCGCGATGACGCCCTTGATGTTGGCGGGCGCGCCCACGTGCTCGTCGCCGTCGTTCCCGGTGCCGGCGACCACCACGGCGTCGTTGTCGAACGCGTAGTTGACCGCGCGCAGCAGGTCCGGGGTGAGCGTGGCGAGCGAGGTCAGGGACAGGTTGATGACGTCGGCGCCATGGTCGACGGCCCAGGTCACGCCCTCGGCGACGGACGCGGTGGTGAACTTGTCGCCGTCCGCGCCGACCGAGATCGGCATGATCATCGCGCCGGGCGCGACGCCGAGCGCGCCGCCGTCCACCGCCCGGCCGGCGATCAACGTCGCCATCGCGGTGCCGTGGCCGTCGTTGTCCTCGGTGCCGTCCGTGCCGGCGGCCGAGCCGAACCCGGTGCCGGGCAGCAGCGCGCCCGCGAGGTCCGGGCGGGTGTCGTCCACGCCCGAGTCGACCACCGCGACGACCACGCCGTCACCCCGCGTGGTGGCGTGCGCGGCGGACACCCCCAAGGCGGTCAGGTGCCACTGCTGCTCCTCGATCGTCTGCGCCCGGGCCACGCCCGGGACCACCATCGCGATCAGGACCGCGGCCGCCACCGCTCTCCCCGTCACCAATTCCCCCTGTGTTCGGGATCACAGATATTCCAAGTCAATCATGTTTCACAGTTCTCGATTCGGGCAAGCGGAGTAAGCCGTTCGTTAAGACGTCGTGAACTCCGGCACAGCCCCATGACAAGCGCATCTGAACCCGGTCAGATGGAAAGCGCGAATCGTGAGGCAGGCGCCTGCCCGCACACGAATTCGGATACCCCCCGTCAAGGAACCCCCCGGAGGTGAACCCGTGACGGTGCTCGATCCGAACCTGAACGCCGAGAACTCGGCGACCGGGTCCAAGGAGCCGCCCAGGAAGGTGCTGCCCCGTCAACGCGACCACGCCCTTCGCGTCGAACCGATGTTGGCGTTGGAATGGTCGCACGCGATCGAAGCCGCGGGAGGGGTCGGCGTCGCCGACTCACCCGCACAGACGCGTCGAGCCTGGATCCACAAGGCCGACGAACAGCAAGTGCTCGCCATGTTCCGCGCAGTGGGCCCCGACGCACCCGCACCTTGGTGGCTCAGGGCCCTGGACCGGGGCCGCATCGCCTCGCGCGCGGCGGCGTTCGCCCTGGAGGACGAGGTGACCCGGTTGCTGGGCAGCCGACCGGGTTGGGTGTTCGTCCCGTGGGCGACCGAGGGCGAGGTCGGCTACTGGGAGTTCGTGCCGTCCGAGAGCGGCGTCTACGGCCCCGCGGAGCCGACCACCGTGCAGTTCACCGACCGGCACCCCGGTTTCGTGGACCTGCTCCCCGCGCACCGGGGCCCCGGTCAGCGCCAACCCATCGAGTTCACCCCCGCCGAGCTGCGCGAGCAGATCGAGGACCTGGAGAACATCGCTTAGCGCACCACCTAGGCTGTACGCCCGTGACGTCCAGCCGCCAGCGACCGCCGCACCACCGATCCGTCGTCAGCTACGTCCAACGCGGCGAACGGATGACCGTGGGGCAGCAGCGCGCATGGGACCGCCACTGGGAGCGCTTGGGCCACGAGGTCAAGGCGCTCCCGGCCGGTCCCGTGCACTTCGACGAGTGGTTCGGGCGCGAGGCGCCCGTCGTGCTGGAGATCGGTTCCGGGATGGGCGAGACCACGTCGCAGCTGGTCGCCGCCGCGCCCGAGGTGAACTACGTGGCCGTCGAGGTCTACAAGCCCGGCCTGGCGCAGCTGCTGCTGCGCGCCGAGGCGCTCGACGTGACCAACCTGCGGGTCCTGCGCGGTGACGCGGTCGACCTGCTCACCGAGCACGTGGAGCCCGGGACCCTGGCCGAGGTGCGGATCTACTTCCCCGACCCGTGGCCGAAGAAGAAGCACCACAAGCGCAGGCTCGTGCAGCCGGAGTTCGTGGGGCTCGTGGCCTCGCGCCTGCGGCCCGGCGGCACGCTGCACCTGGCGACGGACTGGGAGGAGTACGCCGAGCAGATGCTGCGGGTGTGCTCCGCCGAGCCGCTGCTGCGCAACCGGTTCGACGGGTGGGCGCCCAGGCCGCAGTGGCGGCCCGTGACGAAGTTCGAGCAGCGCGCGGTCGAGGAGGACCGGATCAGCCACGACCTGATGTTCGAGCGGATCGAACTCACCTGACCGTGGCATGAAGTCGCGGTCGCCGGCGACCGATGCGGCGACTGCGCGTGGATTCGTCACCGGATCGGGTGGGTTTTATCGATCACCCGATGTGCCCCGTCTGGCAGTGACGTGTGACACCGGTCCGCAACTACGGTTGCCGCCCGTGACCGTAGTAGACAACGAACCGATAACGTTCGACGTGGACGCGGCGGAGGGCTTCCTCCGCATGTTCCACATCGCCCACCCCGAGGCCGGGCCCGTCGGACCGCGCCTGGCCCGGGTCCGCGACGAGATCGCCGAGACCGGCACGTACCGGCACACCGCCCACGAGCTCGCCTACGGCGCGCGGATCGCCCTGCGCGACTCGGGCTGGTGCACCAGCGGCGTGCCGTGGCGCCGGCTCAAGGTCCGCGACCTGCGCGGTCTCCGCAACGCCGCCGCCGTGGCGGCCGAGTGCGTCGAGCACCTGCGCCAGGCCACCAACGGCGGCGAGATCCGACCGCTGGTCACCGTGTTCGCGCCGGACACGCCGACCGCGCCGGGGCCGTCCATCTGGAACGAGCAGCTGGTCCGGTACGCGGGCCACGGCGACGGCTCGGGGGACCTCCGCTACCGCGGGTTCACCGACGCCGTGCGCGCGATGGGCTGGCAGCCGCCCGCGCCGCCCGGCCGCTTCGACCTGCTGCCGCTGGTGGTCGAGACCGCGCACGAGGGGGCGCGGCTGTTCACCGTGCCGCCGGACGTGGTGCACGAGGTGGCCCTCGAACACCCCGACCTGCCCTGGTTCGGGCAGCTCGGCCTGCGCTGGCACGCGGTGCCCGTGATCAGCAACATGCGGCTGGCCATCGGCGGCGTCACCTACCCCGCCGCGCCGTTCAACTCGTGGTTCGTCGGCTCCGAGATCGGCGCCAGGAGCCTGGCCGACGAGAACGCCTGCGGCGCCGCGCGGTCCGTCGCCGAGGCGCTCGGCCTGGACACGTCCACCGAGCGCTCGCTGTGGCGCGACCGCGCCGTGGTCGAGCTGAACCGGGCCGTGCTGCACTCCTTCGACCGCGCCGCCGTGACCATCACCGACCACCACGCCGAGTCGCGGCACCGGCTGTCGTGGCTGCGCTCGCGACAACGCCACTCCGGCAACCGGCCCGCGTTCCGACTCGATCCCGCGGCGGCCGGCCGGGCCCGTGCCGGCGGACCCGCCCGCTTCTCCCCCGCCCCCGCGGAAACGACCCAGCCGCACTCACCCGGACGCCTCGCCGAACTGCTCCGCCGGCGCGTCGAGGGTTTCGGCGACTGAGCGGCCGGCCACCCCCGGCTCAGCGCTGGGAATCGATCAACACGCCGGCCAGCGCCATCAGGACCAGCACCAGCAGGCCGAGCACCGCGCCCGCCCAAGTTGCGACCACTCCGAACATGGTGTACCTCCCGTTCCCCGACTCACCGCTCAAGAGTCACCCCGGGATTCGTCATCCGACATCGGCCACTGGTGTGTTTAACCGGGCGTTCGGGTCAGCCTCGCGGTTGACGGCCCACCCGACCGGGGTCGGACGCGTCACGCGCCGCGACCACCTACCGTGAGGTCCCGTGGAGAGCACTCAGCTCGGGTGGCGGGCCCTGCTCCGCCGCCAGTGGCCGCTGGCGTGCGCCCTGCTCTTCCTCGTCGGCGGCGAGTTCCTCGGCGAGGTCGGCTGGTGGCACCTGCCCGGTGCGGTCGTGGTCTGCGCGCTGGCCGTGCTCGCGCCACGGCGCCCGTTCGACGCCGCGCTGAGCGCCGCGACGGCGGTGGTGGCGAGTTCGGTCCTGCTGCGCGTGGCGGGCGTCGCGCCCGTGACGCCGATGATCGGCGGCCTGGTGGTGGCCGAGGTCGCGGCGCTGATGGCGATCCTCGCGGTGGCGGTGCGGCACGTGCCGCCGGCGCGCGCGGTGGCCGGGGTGGTGCTGCTCGTCGCGGTGTCGGCGTCGGCCGCCGTCGTGCGACCGGAGTACCGGTCGCCGTATTGGTCCGACGACTACAGCGGTCCCGGGTTCTGGGCCCAGGCGGTGTTCGGCGGGGTGCTGCTGGCCCTGTCGGTGGGCACCGGGCTGTACTTCCGCGCCCGCGACCGGGAACGCGCGACCGCCGTGCGGGCCGAGGTCGCGGCGGCGCAGCACACCGAGCGGATGGCGCTGGCCCGCGAGCTGCACGACGTGATCGCGCACTACGTGACCGGGATGGTGGTGCACGCGCAGGCGGCGCAGGCCGTGCCGGCGGCGGCGCAGGAGGCGTTGCCGATCATCGTGCGCAGCGGCAACGAGGCGTTGGCCGAGATGCGCCGCCTGGTCGGCACGTTGCGCGACACCGAGGCCGACGCGCCGACCGCGTCCAGCGACCTGGCCGACGACGTGCGCGGTGTGGTGGAGCGGTCCGGTCAGCACGTGCGGCTGCACGTCGACCTGCCGGTGCCCGTGCCGCCGTCGTTGGGGCGCTCGGTGCTGCGGCTGGTGCAGGAGTCCTTGACCAACGCGCGCAAGCACGCCGAGGAAGCGTCCTCTGTGGACGTCTCGGTGTCCGTTTCGGACGGTGTGGTGCACGTGCTGGTGGCCGACGACGGGCGGGCGCGGAAGACGCCGCCGGTCGGCGGGTCGGGCGGCTACGGGTTGGTGGGCATGCGGGAGCGCGTCGAGCTGCTCGGCGGGCGGTTCAGCGCGGGCACGCGGGCCGGCGGCGGCTGGGAGGTGCGCGCCGCCCTGCCCGTGGTGCGGTGACCGGTTCCCCGACCGCACCACCGGCAGTCCCGCGCGGCCCGCGCGTCCTGGGCGCACGACCGTGACCGGTCAGCCGGCGGTCGGGTGCGACGCGGGCAGTTCGGCGGGCAGCGGGTAGGTGAAGGACCGCGCCGGTTCCTCCGGCGCGAGGTGCCGGTCGACGACGGGACGGCGGCGGGCTCCGCGGTCCTGGTCGGGGATCGTCGGCCGGTAGTCGCCCAGCCACGTGGTGACGTCGCCGGAGAGCCGGGCGTTCTCCTCGTGCAGCTCTCGCACCTGGTGCTCCAGCTCGGCGATCCGCGCCTCCGCGTCGCGGTGCACCCGGACCACCGTCCACAACATCTCGTACGCGCTCGACTCCGGCTTCGGGGAGGTCTCCCCGTCGGCCGGGGTGTCGTCGGACGCCGCGTCGTCGGCCGGGGTGTCGTCAGGTGCGGCGAGGCCGTGGTTGCGCGCCCATTCCAGGCCGCCGATCATCGTCGTGGTGATGTCGTCGACCTCCGGGTCCAGCCAGCGCGGACGCGGGTCGTCGGTCTCCCGGCCGGTGACGAGGCCGTGCAGGTAGCGGGCCGTGGCCAGCACCTCCGGCGCGAGCGTCGGGTGCACGGCGGCGTGGACCAGGCTCGCGACCCGGTCCCACGGCGGCACGCAGTCGGGCCGCGCCTGCGCGCCGATCCAGCGCGTCACCTCGGCCCGGACCGCGCCGAGCGACCGGCCGTGGGCCCAGTGCCCGGGTGTTCGCGCCGCCCGCCGGAGCACCCGCCGGTACGCGGTGCTCATCCGACCGTTGTCGTCCACGAGGTGCACCAACAGGAACAGCGCGAGCCATCGACGTTCCCGGGACAGGTCCGGTTCGGAGAAATCGGCCTCCGATCGCAGGACCGCCGCCGCGGGTTCCCCCCTGCCGCGACGCTCGCCGGGTTGAGCACTTCCACCGTTACGAGCCACTGTCACTCCTTCGCCGGATCAGCGGGACCACCACCTCTCCCAACGTTTCGGAGGTTACGTCCATCCGGCGGGTGAACACCGCCCGAGAAGGTCAAACCCACTGTTCGGGTTACGGGGTGAGGCGTGGGCCGCCACGTTGTGTGTCGCTCGTTCGAGTGCGGCAGGATCGGGGTATGTCGCTGCGCCTGCACGCCCCCGTGGTCCTGCCCTGCGATCCCGCCTGCACCGTCCTGCGCGACGCCGTCGTCGACGTCGTCGACGGCCGGGTCGCGCACGTCGGCCCGGCGGCCGACGCCCCGGAGTTCGCGGGCGAGGTCCGCCGGCTGAGCGGGATCCTGTTGCCCGGCCTGGTGAACGCGCACGCGCACAGCCCGATGGTGCTGCTGCGCGGCATGGGCGGCGACCTGCCGCTGCTGCGCTGGCTGCGCGAGGCGATGTGGCCGGCCGAGGCGAAGATGAAGCCGTCGGACATCCGGGTCGGCATGCTGCTCGGCGCGGTGGAGATGCTGCGCAACGGCGTGACCACGAGCGCCGAGATGTACTTCCACGGCGAGCAGCTCGCGGACGCGGTGCTCGCGGCCGGGTCGCGCGTGCTGTTCGGTGCGGCGATCATGGACCTGCCGGGGATGCCGTGGCGGCCGATGACCGACGAGATCACCCGGTGGATCGACGCCGACGGGCTGCGGTTCGGGCCGGACGAGCGGGTCGAGCTGAGCTACGGGCCGCACTCGGCGTACATCCTGTCGCCGGAGGCGCTCGGCGAGATCGCGGGCGAGGCGCGTGACCGCGGCGCGCTGGTGCAGGTGCACGTGGCCGAGTCGCCGGAGGAGGACCTGGAGCAGCGGGCGTCGCACGGGTCCGTGCCGCGGTTGTTGGAGCAGGCGGGCGTGCTGGGCGGGCGGGTGCTGTCGGCGCACTCCGTGCACCTGTCGCCGGAGGACGTGGCGATCTACGCCCGGCACGGGGTCGGCATCGCGCACTGCCCCGGCTCGAACACCAAGCTGGCGTCGGGCATCGCGCCGTTGCGGTCGTACCTGGACGCGGGCGTCGCGGTCGGGTTGGGCACCGACGGGCCGGCGTCCAACGACGACCTGGACCTGTTCGAGGAGGCCAGGTTGGCGGCGCTGCTGGCGCGCGTGACGTCGGGGGACGCGACCGCGATGCGGGCGGCGGACGCGTTGCTGCTCGCCACGCGCGGTGGTGCGGCGGCGTTGGGGCGTGACGACCTGGGCGCGCTCGAGCCCGGTCGGTGGGGCGACGTGGTGCACGTGGACGTGGACGACCCGGCGTTCGCCACGGGGTTGGACGCGCCGGACGAGCAGGTGCTGGCGAACCTGGTGTGGGCTTCGGGCACGCGGCGGGTCAAGGACGTGTGGGTGGCGGGCAAGCAGGTCGTGGCCGACGGCGAGACCACGAACGTGGACCGGCGTGAGGCGCAGGCGGGCGTGCGCGAGGTGGCGGCCCGGCTGCGGTAGTTCAGCGGGGGCGGGGGCGGAGGACGATCTCGGTGAAGTGGGCGTCCTCGCCCGCGTTCACGGCGGTGGCGACGGCCCGGGCCACGGAGTCCGCGTGCAGGTAGAGGTGCGGCTGGTAGTCGCCGTTCTCCTGCTCGCGGACACCGCGCTGCATGTCGGTGTCGACGCGTCCGGGGTGGACGGACGTGACGCGGAGGTCTTCTTCTTCGGCGCGCAGTGCGTCGCCGAAGGCGCGCAGTGCGAACTTGCTGGCGGCGTAGACGCCCCAGTCGGGGTTGGCGCGCAGCCCCGCGCCGGAGTTGATCAGCACGACGTGGCCGCGGGCGGCGCGCAGGAGCGGCAGCGCCAGCCGGGTGAGCTCGGCGACCGCGACCACGTTGACGTCGAGGGTGCGCCGCCAGACGTCGGCGGTCGCGTCGGCGAGCGGGCCGAGTTCGGCGACGCCCGCGCTGTGCACCAGGACGTCCAGGCGCGTGAGGCGGGCGGTGGCCGCGGCCAGGGCGTCGGTGTCGGTGAGCTCGACCGGCCAGGGGCGGGCGGACTCCAGCGTCGCGGCCAGGTCCGCCAACGCGTTCTCGTCGCGTCCGCCGAGCAGCAGGTCGTGCGTCGGGGCGAGGGCGCGCGCCACCGCCGCACCGATCCCACGCGACGCACCGGTCACCAGCGCAACGGGTCGACTCATGCCAGGACCCTAACCAACCACCGCCCGCGGCGTGCCCACCGGCGACGCTTCGCAGGCGTCCCCGGCGAGCGCGTGTCAAAGGTGGGCTGCCGGCGACGTGTCGGTGGCCGGAACGCGGCGAGGTCTCCGGTGAGTGGTTCAGCGACCAAGCGAAACCGCAGTGCCGGAGACCTCGTAGTCGGCGTAGCGGCAGCGGGGCAGGCCGACCTGACCGACGCGCGGTGAGCGGTCTTGCCACTCTTTGCCGCCCGTCGGTGCCAAGTCGGGCCGTCCGCCGAAGTGGAGCAAGAGGCAGTTGATCGACGGCTTTCGGTGGCGGGTGCGGATCGGTGCCGCCGGGTCGATCGTGTGGGACGTGTCGGTGGATCCCACGGTCATCCGGGCGCACCAGCACGCCGCCGGCCGGACCGCTGATAGGGGCACGACCGACCGATGGACAGGTCTCGTCGTAACGTGGGTGCCGGCCGACGATGCCCGTCCCGCGACCACCCGCGACGAACGAACGGCACGACCGATGACCAGCGATTACCAGGTGTTCCTCGGTCTGGATGTGGGCAAGGGCGAGCACCACGCCGTCGGCTTGGACCCCGAAGGAAGCGGCTGCACGACGGACCGCTGCCCAACAGCGAGCCCAGGCTGCGGGCGTTGTTCGACAGACTCGCGGCCCACGGTCCGCTGCTGGTGGTGGTCGACCAGCCTGTGACGATCGGCGCGCTGCCGGTCGCCGTCGCCCGCGCCGCCGGCCTGAAGGTCGCCTACCTGCCCGGCCTGGCCATGCGCCGCGTCGCCGACCTCTACCCCGGCCGCGCGAAGACCGACGCCCGGGACGCCTTCGTCCTCGCCGACGCGGCCCGCAGTCTGCCGCACACGCTGCGTCCGGTCGACGTCGGCGACGAGGCCCTGGCCGAGCTGGACGTGCTGGTCGGGTTCGACGACGACCTGGCCGGCGAGGCCACCCGGATCGGCAACCGCATCCGCGGCCTGCTCGCCGGCGTCCACCCCGCCCTGGAACGCGCCATCGGCCCCAGGATCAGCCACCCGGCGTGCTGGAGATCCTTTCCCGCTGCGGAGGCCCGACCGGCATCGCCAAGGCGGGCCGACGCAAACTCACCGCGATCGCGTCCGCCCACGCCCCGCGGATGGGTGACAAGCTCGTCGAGGCGATCATGACGGCGCTGGACGAGCAGACCGTCACCGTCCCGGGTACCACGGCCGCCGACACGGTGCTGCCCCGCCTGTCCGACAGCCTGAAAACCGTTCTCCTGCAACGCAAACAGGTCGCCGTCGAGGTCGAGGGGATACTCGGTGCACACCCTCTCGCCGGGGTCCTGACCTCCATGCCCGGCATCGGGGTCAGGACCGCAGCCCGCATCCTGCTGGAGATCGGCGACGCCACCGCGTTCAAGTCCTCCGGGCACCTGGCCGCCTACGCCGGCATCGCCCCGGTCACCCGCAGCTCCGGCAGCAGCATCAAGGGCGAGCACCCGGCCCGAACCGGCAACCGCAAACTCAAACGAGCGTTCTTCCTCGCCGCGTTCGCCGCCCTGTCCGACCCCGCCAGCAGAGCCTACTACCAGCGAAAACGCCACCAAGGCAAAAACACAACGCCGCACTGATCTGCCTGGCCCGCCGCCGCTGCGACGTCCTGTTCGCCATGCTCCGCACCAAGACCCACTACCGACACCCCGAAGTCGTCCCCACCCCGATCGCTGCCTGACAACCACATAGGGACACCCCCGGCGACGGCGACGCTTCGCAGGCGTCCCCGGCAAGGGGACCCCTGCTTTCACCCTGCCACGCAGGACCGACGAATCGGCGGCGTCGGGCGTCACCTGTGGACAACTCGCTCGCCTGTGGACAAGTCGGTGGAGGGCTCGGGCGCGGTGGCGCGAGCCCTCCACCCCGGGTCAGCCGCAGATGCGGCCCTTGTCCTTCTTCCACACCGCGACCACGGACGGGCGCGGCTGGGAGTTGCCGCCGTCCGGCCAGTGCGACAGCGGGTTGGCGGCCGAGGCGCCGTCGATCTCGCCGGGGTGCTGCACGGCGACGAGCACGAAGTCGTCCTCGACCACCGGGCCGCACGTCTCGGCGCCCCTCGGCACGGTCAGGAACTGCTTCACCCGGCCGCGGTACGGGCCCTCGACCGGCACCGCGAACAGGCCGTCGTTGGACTTCAGGGCGTTGCCGTCGGTGGAGATCCACAGGTTGCCCCGCGCGTCGAACGCCAGGTTGTCCGGGCACGAGATCGGCGAGACCTGGGTCTTGTCGTAGCCGCCGAAGTACGTGTCGGCCGACGTCGGGTCGCCGCACACCAGCAGCAGCTTCCACGAGAACGACGTGGCGGTGTTGTCGCCGTGGCGCTCCTCCAGCTCCAGCACGTGACCGTGGCGGTTGTTCGGGCGCGGGTTCGGCTCGGTCGCGCCTTCCTTGCCCGCCTTGCCGCGGTCGCTGTTGTTGGTCAGCGCCGCGTACACCCGGCGGTTGCGCGGGTTCGGCTCGACGTCCTCGGGGCGGTCCATCTTGGTCGGGCCGACGGCGTCCGCCGCGAGCCGCGTGAAGACGTAGACCTCCTCGGCGGTGAAGCCGGGCACGAACGAGCGGTCGCCCGCGGCCAGCGGGATCCACTCGCCGGAGCCGTCGAACTCACCGTCGGCGGGCAGCTTGCCGGAACCGTCGATCTCGGCGACCGGGCTGTCGCCGGTGAGCTTGGCGACGTACAGCGTGCCCTTGTCCAGCAGCTTCTTGTTGTGCTCGCGCGCGTGCTTGCTGTTGCCCGGCTTGACCTTCTCGTCGGACACGAACTTGTACATGTAGTCGAAGCGCTCGTCGTCGCCCATGTACGCGACCACGCGGCCGTCCCGGGCGACGATCACGTTCGCGCCCTCGTGCTTGAAGCGGCCCAGCGCGGTGTGCTTGACCGGGGTCGAGTCCGGGTCGAGCGGGTCGATCTCGACGACCCAGCCGAACCGGTTGACCTCGTTGGGCTCCTGCGCCACGTCGAAGCGCTTGTCGAACCGCTCCCACTTGCGGGTGGACGCCGCGCCGGACAGGCCGTAGCGGGCCAGCCGCGCCTTGGCGACCGGGTCGGTGACCGAGCCCGCGTTGGCGAAGTACTGGTTGAAGTTCTCCTCGCCGGACAGGATCGTGCCCCACGGCGTCACGCCGCCGGCGCAGTTGTTGAGCGTGCCCAACACCTTCGTGCCGGTCGGGTCGGCGGAGGTCTTGAGGTACTTCGAGCCCGCCGCCGGCCCGGTGACCGCGAACTCCGAGGTCGCGGTCAGCCGCCGGTTGTAGCGCCGGTCCAGCTTGGGCACGAGCTTCCCGCTGCGCCGGTCGCGCTCGACCAGCACCACCGACGCGCCGTGCGCGGCCCAGGCGATCTCGGTCTGCTCACGGGTCGGGTTGGCCGCGTCCCAGTCCTTGAACAGGAACTCCTCGGAGGTGTACTCGTGGTTGGCCACGAGCACCCACCGGTCGTGCCCGCCGACCGGCACCAGGCCGAGGAAGTCGCAGTTGTAGCCGAACTGCTTCGCCTGCGCGGCCGGGGTCTGGCGGTCGAAGTCGAACGCGGGCGCGCCGGGCACCACCGGGTCGCCCCAGCGCAGCACGACGCCCTGCTCGTAGCCCTCGGGCGCGACGACGCGGTCCTCGGTGTTGGGCGCGACGGCGGTGAAGTTCAGGCCGTCACGTCGACGACCGCCGCCGAGGTCGGCGTCGGGGGCGACCTCGGGCTTCGCGGCGGCGCTGCCGGCACCGACCAGCCCGACACCCGCGCCCGCGACGGCGAGCACCGCGCCCGCCTTGAGCAGGCCGCGCCGACGCACGACCTCGCCGACGACGTCACCGAAGTAGGCGTTGTCGGAGGTGTTGGGCGCCTCGTGCGCGCACGCGTCGCCGCAGCGGTACTTGCAGGTGATCGCCGAACGCCCGAGGGGGTGGTTGGGCAGCAGGGGCAGCAGACGCCGCCCCCGATCGGTGGATGAGGACACGCGGACCTCCGAGATCGCTCAGTGGGAACCGGGCGACCGTAAGAGGGCAAGTCCACCTGCAGCGGACTTCGAAGTGAACGCGAGGCGAACACCTCGGGCGTCGACGAGCCGGAACCGCCAGCTCACACGGGGTGTCGCCGGGCGGTCACTCACCGATGCGGTGGTGGTCGCGCCAGACCGCGACGACCGCGGAGCGCGGTTGCGAGTCGCCGCCGTCCGGCCAGTGCGAGACCGGGTTGTCCGCACTGGCGCCGTCCACCTCGCCGGGGTGCTGCACGCACACCGTGACCACGCGTTCGCCGATCACCGGCCCGCACGTCTCCGCGCCGCGCGGCACGGTGAGGAACGCCTGGAGCCGCCCGCGGTGCGGCCCGGACACCGGCACGGCGTACAGGCCGTCGTTGTAGCCGTTGAGCGCGCCGCCCGAGTCGCTGGAGATCCACAGGTTGCCGTGCCGGTCGAACGCCACGTTGTCGGGGCTGGAGACCGGGGAGACCCGGGTCTTGTCGTAGCCCGCGAAGTAGGTGTCGGGCGAGGCCGGGTCGCCGCAGACCAGCATCAGGTTCCACGTGAAGGTGAGCGCGAGGGCGTCGCCGCCGCGCTCGGCGAGTTCCAGCACCTGGCCGTGCTTGTTGGCCACGCGCGGGTTCGGCTCGGTCGCGCCCTCCTTGCCCTCCTTGCCGCGGTCGACGTTGTTGCTCAGGGCGAGGTAGACGACACCGGTGCGCGGGTGGGTCTGGATGTCCTCGGGACGGTCCATCCTGGTCGCGCCGACCTTGTCCGCGGCGAGCCGGGTGAAGACGTAGACCTCTTCGGCGGTCATGCCCGGCACGAACGACCGCGTGCCGCTGACCAGCGGGATCCACTCGCCGCGGCCGTCGAACCGGCCGTCGGAGGGCAGCCTGCCGGAGCCGTCGATCTCGGCGGGCGGGCTGTCGCCGGTGAAGCGGGCGACGTAGAGCGTGCCGTCGTCGAGGAGGGTCATGTTGTGCCGGCGGGCGGCTTTGCCGTCGCCGCGGCGCACCTTGCCGGTGGAGACGAACTTGTAGACGTACTCGAACCGCTCGTCGTCGCCGGAGTAGGCGACCACCCGGCCGTCGCCCGCGATGCGGACGTTCGCGCACTCGTGCTTGAAGCGGCCGAGCGCGGTGTGCTTGACCGGCGTGGAGTCGGGGTCGAGCGGGTCGATCTCGACGACGTAGCCGAACCGGTTGGCCTCGTTGGGCTCCCGCGCCAGGTCGAAGCGCCGGTCGAACCGCTCCCACTTGCGGGTGGTGGCCGTGCCGGTGATGCCGTAGCGGGTCAGGCGCGGGTCGGCCAGCGCGTCGGCGTTGCCGAAGTACTGGTTGAAGTTCTCCTCACCGGACAGGATCGTGCCCCACGGCGTGACGCCGCCGGCGCAGTTGTTCAGCGTGCCGAGCACCAGCGTGCCGGTCGGGTCGGCGGAGGTCTTGAGGTACTCCGAGCCCGCCGCCGGACCGGTGAGCCGGAACGGCGTCGTGGCCGTGATGCGGCGGTTGTAGCGGGAGAACCGCGTGCTCAGCCGGCCGTCGCGGGACTGGTGGACCTGCACGACGGACAGGCCGTGCGCCGCCCACGCGATCTCGACCTGCTCGCGGGTGGGGTTCTCGGCGTCGTAGCCGCGGAACATGAACGGCTCGCCGGTGTACTCGTGGTTGGTGACGAGCAGGTTCGCCCGTCCCGTCGGGTCCAGCGGCAGCAGCGCGGCGAAGTCGCAGTTGAACCCGAACTGGCGGGCCTGCGCGGCGGCGGTCTGGCGGTCGAAGTCGAACTCCGGCGCGTCGGGGAAGAGCGGGTCGCCCCAGCGGATCACGACTTCCTGGCGGTAGCCCTCGGGGACGACGACGGCGTCCAGCGCGTTCGGCGCGACGGGTTCGAAGTCCAGGCCGAGCGGACGCGATCCGGCCGCCGCGCTGTCCGTGCCGGCCGCCGCTGTGCCCGTCCCGGCCGCCGCGCCACCGCCGACCGCGGCGACGACCAGCGCCGCTTTGATGGCCGTGCGGCGGTCGACCAGGTCGTCGAAGGACGGGTTGCCCGAGGTGTTCGGCACGTCGTGGAAGCACGCGTCGCCGCAGCGGTACTCGCAGGTGACGGCCGCGCGGCCGGCGGAGTGGTTGGCCAGCAGGGGAAGGTGTCGCACCACGACGCGCCTCCTACGGTCAGTACGGGACCAACTGACAGTAGGCCGGCGTTCACCTGTTGTTAACCCACCAAGTCCTCACCGACGAGAATCGCTTCGGTCGGCACGGCGCGCTCGGCCGTGCGACCGAGGGCGAGCAGGCCGGCCGCGAGGGCGCAGCACGCGGCGGCGACCACGAACGGGTGGGCGAGGTGGCCGACGAACGTCGCGGCCAGCGCGCCGCCGAACCAGCGCAGGAAGTTGTAGCCCGCGCTCGCCACCTGGCGCGGCGCCGGGCTGACGCTCATCGCCGTGCTCGTGAACAGGGTGTTGAGCACGCCCGAGACCACGCCGCTGACGATCACCGCGACCACCAGGAGCGGCTTGCTCGGCACGGCCATGACCAGCATCAGCACCGCGAACGCGAGCACCGCGGCGACGGTCGTGCGGCGGTCGCCGAAGCGGTCGGCCAGGCGTGGCGCGAGCCAGACCCCCGCCACCGCGACGCACGCGCCCCAGCCGAAGAAGACCAGCCCGATCCGCACCGCGCCCCAGCCGAGGACGAACGGCGACCAGGCCAGCACGGCGAAGAACGCGGCCGTGTAGAGGGCGGAGCCGAGCGCCGTGCGCAGCAGGTCGGGGTGGCGCAGGGCGCGCAGCGGGTCGAGGAGCCGGATCGGGTGCCGCGACTCGTCGTCGGCGAGGAAGACCGCGCACAGCACGAGGGCGACGGCCATCAGCACGGCGGTGCCGATGAACGGGCCGCGCCACGAGAAGCTGCCGAGCAGGGCGCCGAGCAGCGGCCCGACGGACAGGCCGAGGCCGAGCGCGGCTTCGTAGAGCAGGATCGCGCCCTTCCGGCCGCCGGTGGCCGCGCCGACGATCACCGACAGCGCGGTGGCGATGAAGAACGCGTTGCCCAGGCCCCAGACGGCGCGCAGGCCGACGAGCTGGCCGATGTCGCCCGCGAGTGCGCACAGCGTCGTGGCCGCCACGATCAGGGCGAGGCCGCCGACGAGCGTGCGCTTCGCGCCGAAGCGGGCCGACGCGACGCCGGTGAAGAGCATGGCGACGACCTGGACGCCCAGGTAGGAGGAGAAGAGCAGGGTGACCTGCGACGGTGTGGCGCGCAGGCCCTCGGCGATCGACAGCAGGATCGGGTCGACGAGCCCGATGCCCATGAACGCGATCACCGCGGCGAACGCCGTGACCCACACCTGACGGGGTTGGTCGAGGAATTTCACTTAGCTAGCCTAACCAATTATGGTTAGGCTAGCTAAGTAAGTGCGCTCACACTACGGTCATGGGTGTGGATGCGGTGGTGTTCGACCTCGACGGCGTGCTGGTGGACTCCGAGCGGATGTGGGACGAGGTGCGCCAGGCCTTCGCCGCCCGGCACGGTGGCACGTGGCAACCGGCGGCGACCAGGGCGATGCAGGGCATGAGCACGCCCGAGTGGGCGACCTACCTGGTGACCGAGGTCGGCGTGCGGCTGACACCGGCCGAGGCGGCGGCGGGCGTGATCGGCGAGATGGCCGAGCGCTACGCCGAGGGCCCGCCCGTGCTGCCGGGCGCGGTGGACGTCGTGCGCGAGGTGGCGTCGCGCTACCCGGTCGCCATCGCCAGCTCGTCGCCGCCGGTGCTGATCAAGTCGTTCCTCGCCGCGACCGACCTGACCGACGTCGTCCCGGTGGCCCTCTCCAGCGAGCAGGCGGGCGCGGGCAAGCCGGCGCCGGACGTCTACCTCCTGGCCACGTCGAAGCTGGGCGTCGACCCGACCCGCAGCGCGGCGGTGGAGGACTCGACCAACGGCCTGCGCGCGGCCCTGTCCGCCGGCATGACCGTCTACGCCGTCCCGAACGAGCACTTCCCGCCGGATCCGGCGGTGTTGGCGCAGGTCACCGTGCTGCGGCGGCTGTCGGACCTGCCCGGCGCCCTGTCGACGCCCTAGCGTGCCCACCATGGAGCGACGAGTTGCGGTGGTCACCGGGGCGGCGCAGGGGATCGGGCTGCGGGTGGCCGAGGTGCTGCGCGAGGACGGGTACGAGGTGGTCGGGTTCGACCTCACCGAGACCGACGGCGGCGTGGTGGGCGACGTGTCGTCGCCGGCCGACGTGGCCAGGGTGGTCGAGCGGGTCGGCGACCGGGTCGACGTGCTGGTCAACAACGCCGGGATCGCGGGGATCGTGCCGTTCGAGGACACGTCCCTGGAGCTGTGGGAGCGGATGGTGGCGGTCAACCTGACCGGGCCGTTCCTGCTGACGCAGGCGTTGGGCCGGGTGATGCTGGCGCGCGGGCGGGGCGCGGTGGTGAACATCGCGTCCGTGGCCGGGTTGCGCGGCGTCGCCGACCGGGCCGCCTACAACACCACCAAGCACGGGCTGATCGGCATGACGCGCACGCTCGCCGTGGAGTGGGGCGGGCGCGGTGTCCGGGTCAACGCGGTGTGCCCGGGCTGGGTGAAGACCGAGATGGACGTCGAGTCGCAGGCCGGCGGGCACTACGACGACGCCGACATCACCGACCACGTGCCGATGGGCCGGTTCGCGGCGCCCGACGACATCGCGCAGGCCGTCGCCTTCCTGGCCGACCCGGGCCGGAGCGGTTTCATCAACGGCGTCGCGCTGCCCGTGGACGGCGGTTGGACGGCCGACGGGTCGTGGCAGTCGTTGCGGTTGTCCAAGCGCTGACGTGCGAGAAGACCCCCTGCACCCGGTGCAGGGGGTCCGTCGCGAGAGGACTCAGCGCTCGACGTCGCCGCGGATGAACGCCTCGACCGCCTCGTGCGCCTCGGAGTCCGAGTACTGCACGGGCGGGGACTTCATGAAGTAGGACGACGCCGACAGGATCGGGCCGCCGATCCCCCGGTCCAACGCGATCTTGGCGGCGCGCACCGCGTCGATGATGATGCCCGCCGAGTTCGGCGAGTCCCACACCTCGAGCTTGTACTCCAGGTTCAGCGGCACGTCGCCGAACGCCCGGCCCTCCAGCCGCACGTAGGCCCACTTGCGGTCGTCCAGCCACGCCACGTAGTCCGACGGGCCGATGTGGACGTTGCGCTTGCCCAGGTCGCGGTCGACCTGCGAGGTCACCGCCTGCGTCTTGGAGACCTTCTTTGACTCCAGCCGCTCCAGCTCCTTCATGTTCAGGAAGTCCATGTTCCCGCCCACGTTGAGCTGCATCGTCCGGTCGAGCTGGACGCCGCGGTCCTCGAACAGCTTGGCCAGCACGCGGTGCGTGATGGTGGCGCCGACCTGCGACTTGATGTCGTCGCCGACGATCGGCACGCCGGCCGCGCGGAACTTCTCCGCCCACTCCGGGTCGGAGGCGATGAACACCGGCAGCGCGTTGACGAACGCCACGCCGGCGTCGATGGCGGCCTGCGCGTAGAAGCGGTCCGCCTCCTCCGAGCCCACCGGCAGGTAGGACACGAGCACGTCCACCGATGCGTCGCGCAGCGCCTGCGCCACGTCGACCGGCTGCTCGTCGGACTCCTCGATGGTCTCCCGGTAGAACCGGCCGAGCCCGTCGAGGGTGTGACCGCGCTGCACGGTGACGCCCAGCGGCGGCACGTCGGCGATCTTGATCGTGTTGTTCTCGCTCGCCCCGATGGCCTCGGACAGGTCCGAGCCGACCTTCTTGGCGTCCACGTCGAACGCGGCGACGAACTCGATGTCGCGCACGTGGTAGTCGCCGAACCGGACGTGCATCAGACCGGGCACGCGGGTGCTCGGGTCGGCATCGCGGTAGTAGTGGACGCCCTGCACCAGCGACGCCGCGCAGTTGCCGACCCCGACAATGGCCACTCGAACGGTGCGGCGGTTGTCGCCCATGCCGAGTCCTCCTTAGTTCTTCCGTGCTCGTATTCGGGGGGTTATTGGTCCCGCTCGCGCTGTTCGGCCTGTTCATGGGCGATCAGCTCGTTCAACCACCGCACTTCGCGCTCGGTGCTCTCCAGCCCGAGCCGGTGCAGCTCCCGGGTGTACCGGTCGATGCGCTCGCTGGTAGCCGATAACGAGGTGCGCAGCCCCTCGCGGCGTTCCTCGACGCGACGCCGGCGGCCTTCGAGGATGCGCATCCTGATCTCGGCCGGGGTCCGGGAGAAGAAGGCCAGGTGCACGCCGAACGAGTCGTCGTCCCACGTCTGGGGTCCGGCGTTGACCAGCAGTTCGGCGAACCTCTCCTTGCCCTCCGCGGTGAGCTTGTAGACCTTGCGCGCCCGACGGCCCCAGCGGGCCGAGTCCTCCTCGGGCACTTCCTCGACGATGAGGCCGCCGCGTTGCAGCTTTCGCAACGTGGGGTACAGCGTCCCGTAGGAGAACGCGCGGAACGCACCCAGCAGCTCGTGGAGCCGTTTGCGCAGCTCGTAGCCGTGCATGGGCGCCTCGTGCAGCAGGCCGAGCACCGCGAACTCCAGCACGCGCACCTCCTCGCTCGGGTGAGCGCCGATGGGTGTGCTCAGTATATCGGTGCGATACATCCGCGCACGCCGACGCGGTGTCACGTGGCACACAGCGACCCCTACCTTCGGCCCACTGCCCTGAACGGCCCATCGACGCGGTTGGGGCGGCACGTACTCTGGTCGTCGTGTCGACCCAACGCCAGGTCGTGGACTACGCCTTGCAGCGCCGCGCGCTGCTGGCGGAGGTCTACGCGGGCCGAGTGGGCACGATGGAGGTCTGCGACGCCAGCCCGTACCTGCTGCGAGCTGCGAAGTTCCACGGCCGACCGAGCGATGTGACCTGCCCGGTGTGCCGCAAGGAACCGCTCACCCACGTGTCCTGGGTCTACGGCGACGAGCTCAAGCACGCGGCCGGATCCGCGCGCACCACCGACGAGCTGGCCCGCATGGCGACCCTCTTCGAGGAGTTCACCGTGTACGTGGTCGAAGTTTGCCGCACATGTAGTTGGAACCACCTGGTGCAGTCATACGTCCTGGGAACGCGTGGCTTGAACTCAGGCAAGCCGCGCAGGAGGACCGCGGCGGAGTGAACCTGCTCCGACCGCGGGCGCCGCTCCGGCGAGGAGCAGCGGCGTACGACCACCGAACCGCGTGCAACGGCACGCCGGTCTGGGAGGCCATTTCGTGAACGACCAGCATGACGACAGGCATCGTGGCGCGGAGCCGCAGTGGCCGACCGGGGAGGACCCGGACGGCGGCGGGCACGCACCGCGCCACGGCGCCGGGGATCAGCCGGAGCGTCCGAACACCCCGCCAGGTGGTTTCGCGCGCGCTCCGATGGACGGCCCCGGCCCTCGGCACGGCACCCCGCCGGGCGGGTTCTCCCGCCCCGGCCCGCCGCCCGGCGCGGGCGTCCCGCCGGCGGGAGGGACGCCGCCCGGCGGGATTCCCCGCGGCGGCCCGCCGCCACGGCGACCGGCCGGTCCCGGCGCACCCGGCCCCGGCGGCAGGCCCGGCGGCCCCCCGACCGGTCCCGGCGTGGCGGGCAGCGGCCCCGGCGGCCCCGGCCAGCGCCCGAACACGCCTCCCGGCGGCCTGCGCGGACCCGTGCCGCCCGGCGGCCGGCCACCGGTCGGCGGTCCGGGCGGTCCGCGCAGACCCGGCGGTCCCGCCGGTCCGGGCGGTCCGCCGCGGCGTCCCGGCGAGGAGCCGACGGACCTGCTGCCGCCGGTGTACCAGACCACGCCGCGCGAACCTGAGCTCCTCACGCACCGCGAGGACGAGGTCGAGCTCGAGCCGTTCTACGACGACGAGTACGACGAGGAGCTGACCGAGGAGGAGGCCCGCGCCGTGCGTCGCAAGAAGGTCTGGCGCCGCGTGCGCCGCACCGCCTACGTGGCCTTCGGGCTCATGCTGCTGGCGCCCGTCGTCGCGTTCGCCATCGCCTACCAGGTGGTCGAGGTCCCGAACCCGGAGGCCCTCGCGGCCGAACAGGGCAAGGCGATCACGATCCTCTACGCCGACGGCTCCGTGATGACGAAGTACGCCCCCGGCGAGGCGAACCGCACCATGGTCAAGTACGAGGACCTGCCGGATTCGATCAAGCACGCCCTGTTCGCGGCGGAGGACCCGACGTTCGAGACGAACGTCGGCTTCGACCTGAAGGCCATCGCCCGCGCGGCCTACTACCAGCTCAAGGGCGAGCAGAGCGGTGGCTCCGGCCTCACGCAGCAGTACGTCAAGGAAGCCACCGACCAGAGCGACATGACGCTGAGCCGCAAGTTCACCGAGGCGGTCACCGCGTACAAGATGTCGCAGCAGCAGGACAAGAAAGACATCCTGACCGCGTACTTGAACACGATCTACTTCGGCAAGGGCGCCTACGGCATCAAGACGGCGGCGAAGGCGTACTTCGGTCACGACGACCTGAAGAACCTCACCTACTCGCAGGCCGCCCTGCTGGCCGGCATGGTCCAGAACCCGAGCCGGTCCGAGCAGCCCGCGTACGCGCTGGAGCGCTGGAACTACGTGATGGACCAGCTGCTCGAGTACAAGTGGATCGAGCCGTCCTACCGCCAGTCCGAGCCGTTCCCGGAGCCGGTGCCGCAGACCGACGACTCCGGCCTGGCGGGCCCGCGCCTGCACATCCGCAACCAGGTCATCGAGGAGATGGACAAGGTCGGGTGGGACGTCAAGAAGTCCCAGTCGGTCGGCGTCACCGTGCACACCACCATCGACCCGCCGAAGCAGTTGGCGGCCGAGGAGGCGGTGCGCGACATCATGGGCCCGCAGCCGAAGGAGCTGAGGTCCTCCCTCACCGCGATCGACCCGCAGACGGGCGCGGTGAGGGCGTACTACGCGGGCGAGGACGGCGTCGGCCAGGACTTCGCACGCGGCACGATCCAGGAGGCGGGCTCCTCGTTCAAGCCGTTCGACCTGGTGGCGGCGCTGAAGGCGGGCAAGGGCCTCGGCTCGACCTATGACGGCCGCTCGCCGAAGACCTTCAACCTCGGCGGCGACCCCATCGTGATCCGCAACGCGTCGGACCGGAACAACAGCTGCGGCGAGAAGTGTCCCATCCGCAAGGCGATGGAGCTGTCGCTCAACACGGTGTTCTACGAGATGGTGCTGGAGATCGGCACCCAGCCGGTCGCCGACGCGGCGTACGCCGCAGGCATTCCCAGGGTCGTGGACGTCGGCAACGGCGAGGAGAAGCTGCTGGTCAACAAGGAGACCGGCGGCGCGCCGAACGCGGGTATCGCGCTCGGTGGCGGCGAGGCGCAGGTCCGGCCGTTCGACATGGCGTCGGCGTACGCCACGTTCGCCGCGCGCGGCACGTACCACGAGCCGTTCTTCATCTCGAAGATCGCCAACACCGAGGGCAAGGCCGTCTACCAGCACGTCGACGAGTCCCGGCTGGCGTTCGACCCGGACCCGCAGAAGAACCAGGACATCGCCGACAACGTCACCGAGGCGCTCAAGCCCGTCGTGAAGCCGTCGACCGGTCTCGCGTGCGCGGGCCGTGAGTGCGCCGGCAAGACCGGCACGCACGAGCTCCCCAACGACGCCACGCAGAACTCGAAGGCGTGGATGGTCGGCTACACGCCGACGCTGTCGGCGTCGGTGTGGATCGGCAACCCCGCGGGCAGCGTGGCGTTGAAGGACGCGCAGAACCGGCCGATCTTCGGTAGTGGCCTGCCCGGTCAGATCTGGAAGAGGTTCATGGACCGGGCCTTGGAGGGGACGCCGGCGGAGCCGTTCCCGAAGCCGAGGAAGTTGAACCAGTTCGACGACCCGAAGCCGACCACCACGACGACCACCACGACGACCACGCAGAAGCGGGACGAGGACAACCGGTCGACGACGACCGACCCGACCTCGACCAAGCCGACGACCACCAAGCCGACGACCTCGACCCGTCCGTGCGTGGGCCTGGCCTGCCCGCCCACCACCTCCACGACGACGCCGGAGAACGGACCCGATCCGATCGGCGGCGGTGTTCGACCAACGGGTTGACCTGCATATCCGCAGACCAGGAGGGGTTCGGCCGGACGGCCGAACCCCTCCTTTGCATTCCGCTCTATTTCACCCGATCAGACCACGTGGCCGGCTTATCGGACATTCTCGCCGTCACACAAATGGACGCATGTGATCTGCGCCATGTTCCGATGCATTGACCGTGCATTGATCTGTGTAGTTTGCTCGTGCCGGGCATTCAGTACGCCAGGGGGCACCGTGATCGGGATCGACGGCCATTCTCGGCCTATTCGCCACATCGACCGGTAGAACGCAAAACCACTGAGCCGGCACCGCGGACCGAAATCAGGCGGCCTCGATCGAGGTCGCCTGCGCAGCGCGGCGATCCCCGCCAATACACCACGCCATGCGGATGTGCACTCGGCACATCCGCATGGCGAGTGCGCCCGAATTAATTCCCCACGTTCAGAAAGATCAGGCACTGATCGAACGGAGCGATGGACACGTGCGAAGAAAATTGGCACCGCTGTGCGCGACGACAATCGCGATCGCCGCGTTGGCAACGGCCCCACCGGGCGCCGCCGCGCCGGCGACCGACCCCGACTGGAACGCGGTGCGAGAAGTCGCGGTGATCGAACCCCCGGTGGTCGCCGCCGAGAAGCGCGGCGAGCTGCTGGGCAACGGCTGGCAGTCGTCCGGCGACCGGCTGTGGACGACCACCGGCGACGGAACCGGCTTCCACGTGCTGGTGGCCGACGCCAAGACCGGCTACTCGTGGCGCACGGCGGCCACGCTGGTCAAGCCCGCGGTGGACGCCGACACCTGGATCGGCAACGCGTGCGTCACCGGCTCCGGCACCAAGGCCGTCGTGGTCTACGCGCCGCGGACGTTCACCAACGACGAGAAGCTGTCCGCCCGCGGCGGCTTCACCGCCGTCGTCGACCTGGTCACGGGCGCGGTCACCGACCTGCCGGTCCGCACCACGTTGGCGTACTACAACCCCGGCTGCGGCCTCGGGGAGGAGGTCGCGCTCACCCAGGCCGCCGACCTCGACCTCGGCAAGACCGGTCTGCGCACCGTCGACGCGACCACCGGGAAGGTGAGCGACCGCACCGAGGTCACCGGTCAGTTCACCTCGGCCGTCCCGCTGCGGGACGGCTTCGCCGTCGCCGGTGGCACCGGCGTGCTGAAGATCGAACGCGACGGCACGAAGGAACGGATCGCCAAGACCGCCGGCGTGCCGTTCCACCTCAAGGCCGACGCCGACGGCGGCGTCGTGTTCATGGCAGCGGAGAGCGAAGAGGCGGTCAACGTCCAGCGCTCGACCGGCGTGCGCGGCAAGACGTCCCTGCTCGCCAGGGGTGCGACCGGTGAGGTCGACCTGACCGCGACCGGCGGCAGGGTGTTCATCACCGGTGACGCGAAGCTCGAAGCGCTGCCGGCGGTCGTGACCAAGCTCGACCTCCCCGCGGGCTCGGCGGTGTCCACCAACGCAGAGGCAGCGGTCACCGGGGTGGCCCCGACCAAGTCGCCGGTGCAGGTCGAGTCGCAGCCTTGGAGCATCCGGGCCAAGAGCCTCAAGACCGGCCGCGACCTGGCCTTCGGGGTCAACCCCGCCGACGTGCTCAAACCCCGCGAGGTCGAGGCCGACCGCACCTGCGCGGTGCCTCGCAACGACGGGCAGACGCAGGTGATCCAGCCCAAGCCCAAACAGGTCGAGTGGGCGGTGGACATGGCGGTGAAGAACCACTTGGACGTCCTCCGGCCCGCGGGCTGGGGCGGTCACCAGGGCAACTACCGGCCGCAGGTGATGTTCCCGCAGCGCGCCATGACCAACGCCAACGGCGGCCAGGTGCCGGCCCAGGTCATGCTCGGCATCATCGGCCAGGAGTCGAACATGTGGCAGGCCAGCCGGCACACGCTGCCCGGCGAGACCGGCAACCCCCTGATCGGCAACTACTACGGGGTGGACGTCTACAACGGCGACGAGTCCGACGACTGGAACGTGGACTTCACGGAGGCCGACTGCGGCTACGGCGTCACCCAGATGACCGACGGCATGCGCACGGCCGGGCGCACCCGTCCCGGCGAGGTCGCGCTGTCCTACGACAAGCAGCTCGCCATCGGCACCGACTACGCGGCGAACGTCGCGGCGGGCCTGGCCCTGCTGCAGGACAAGTGGAACCAGCTCCAGGCAGCCGGCATGAGGGTGAACAACAACGACGTCACCAGCATCGAGAACTGGTTCTTCGCCGCGTGGGCCTACAACTCCGGTTACCACCCGCCGGGTGAGCCGAACACGAACGGCGCGCACGGCCTCGGCTGGGGCAACAACCCCGCCAACCCGCAGTACGACCCCAACCGACAGCCCTTCGGCGAGGACCCGCACGACTTCGCGCGCCCGCAGTTCTGGCCCTACCCGGAGAAGGTGATGGGTTTCGCGGCCAACCCGCCGTGGGGTCTTGAGGACGAGAACACCGAAGTGCCCTTCTTCAGGCCGGCGAGCTGGGACGGCGGCGACGGCCCGGTGAGCACGCCCGGCACCGGCGCGTACAACCGGCACAAGGTCAAGCCCGACCGGTTCCTGTTCTGCACCAGCGCCAACCAGTGCGTGCCCGGCGGTCTGTTCACGCCGACGGATCCCGACGTGGACGACGACCCGCTGCGGGACACCGGGCCGTGCGCGCACCAGAACGCCGCCGGGCAGTACGACCTGCGCTGCTGGTGGCACGACGCGGCCACGTGGAAGACCGACTGCGCGACGACGTGCGGCTACGAGTTCATCCGGTACGACTGGCCGGACTACTCGCAGGAGCCCGCGAACGGCGTCAGCTACGTGCCCCAGTGCGACGCGCAGGGCCCGGTCAGCACGCGCACGCTGGTGGTCGACCACGGCGCCCCGACCAGGCGTCCGGCCTGCACGCAGATGACGTCGACGGGCACCATGGCGTTCCGCTACGACAAGCCGGCGGCGTGGGTGGACCTGCACCAGCTCGGCAGCGGGTTCGGCGGGCACACGTGGATCAGCCACACCAAGCAGAACACGCCCACCGAGTTGAAGGCCGTGACGACGGCCGACTGGACGCTGAGCCAGAAGATGCGCACCAGGGCCGGTGTGTGGGCCTACATCCCACCGCACGGCTCCACGAAGACCACGGCGGCGGTCTACGAGATCGAGACGGCGCTGGGCAAGCAGACCGTCACGAAGAGCCAGCACGACTACCGCGGCCAGTGGATGCCGCTGGGCAAGTTCGACTTCGACAACATCCCGAAGGTCACGCTGAGCACGCTCACCGGTGACGGGACGACCGGTCGCATCGTGGCGTTCGACGCGATCGCGTTCAGTCCCGAGGACGGGTTCCAGCAGAGCACGGACTACATCTCGCGGTTCGTGCACCTGATCACCCAGAACTGCCTCACGGCCACGACGACGGCATACCCGGCGCCGGTCGTGCACCGGCAGTGCACCGGCAACTTCAGCGACGACTGGCTGGTCCGCTACGTCCCGAACACCAACGCGGAGAACCGCAAGGAGTACCGGATCATCCAGCGGGCCACCGGGCTGTGCCTGGCGCCGAAGTTCGACGCGCCGAACAACCGGTACCTCGCCGAGACCAGGCAGTGCGGCCCCAACCCGTTCACCGACCTGGAATCGCTGTGGGCCAACGGCAAGGACATGAACATGCCGCAGACGTCGGGCGTGTGCAGCCACTACGTCGAGCCGTCGTGCCTCTTCCCGGAAGGTCTCAACGCGGGCGAGGGCACGCCGGTCGTGCTGACCAAGGTCAGGAACGGCATCGAGGAGGCGTACAGCTGGTGACCTGGTCGGGAGTGAGGTAACCGTGGTCGCCGTCCTGGTGGCGGTGGTGGCGTTCTGGGTCGGTCAGCTCGGCTTGGCAGAAGCCTGGACGACCTCTCGCGGTGACGGGGCGACGGTCGCCGTCATCGACACAGGAGTCGACGACGACCACCCGGACCTCACCGGGCGGGTGCTGCCCGGTGCCGAGTTCCCCGATCTCGGCACCGGGGGCCGCGACCTCGTCGGCCACGGCACGGAGGTGGCGGCGCTGGTCGCGGGCCGCCACGGCGTCGCACCGGAGGCCGAGGTGCTTCCGGTGAAGCTCACCGGCAACAGCGCGGACGCCGACGCGGCCGTCCGGTGGGCGGTGGACCGCGGTGCGCAGGTGATCAACATGTCGCTCGGCGGCTCGTACGGCTCGTACGGCGAAGCGCTGCGGTACGCGGCTGAGCGGGACGTGCTGGTGGTCGTCGCGGCGGGCAACACCGGTGTTGACCAAGGCGTCACCGCCTTGGCCCGCACCGCCGGTGCGCTCGCCGTGTCGGCGGTGGACCGCAACGGCCTGTTCCGCCCGGAGGTCAGCGTGTCCGGACCGGAGATCGCGCTGGCCGCGCCGGGTGTGGACATCGCGACCTCACGGGGGGAGCGCAGCGGCACCAGCTACGCCGCCGCGATCGTCTCGGGCACGGCGGCGCTGGTCCGGGCGAGGTACCCGGAACTGACCGCGCCGGAAGTGGCGGAACTGCTCGAAACGACGGCTCGGGAAGCCGGACCGCCGGGCCGCGATCCTCAGTACGGGTTCGGCGTCGTCGATCCGGTTCGCGCGCTGGCCGGCCCACCACCTCGGTCACCGGCCGCGTCCGGCACCTCGCTGGGTGCGCCGGCCGGGGTCTGCGCGGCACTGCTCGTCGGATCGGTCCTGATCCGACGAAGAGCGAAGAGAATGCGGGACCGCAGCACGCGGTCGGCACGCCGACCGAGCACCACACCAATCGGAAGGAATCGAAAGTGAAACCAGCCGGCAAGATCATGGGCACTATTTCTGCCGCACTCTTCGGGATAGCGGCGCTCAGCGGTCCGGCACAAGCCGAACCGGTTGAGGAACACTGCGTCGCGGTGACCGGGAGGACGCCGAAGGACCCGGTTCGGACCGCTTGCTCGACCGACCCGGAAGCCCAGGAGCTGAAAGCCCTTTCAGCGGCCGCGGTACCGCTCATGACGTGGTACGACAATTGGCACTGGGACGGCAGCAACGGCGAGTTCACCTGGTACGGGTACGCCGGGACCTGCGACGCGGAAGGCTACCTCCTCTACTTCGACGAGAACAACTTCCCCGCCTGGAAGGACCGCATCTCGTCTTTCACCGTGCACGGCGGTTGTTGGACCACGGTGGCGTTCGCCGTGGCCTACGACCCCTTCGAAGGACATGCCCGGTACGACGGCGACACCTACTACGTCGGCGATCTCATGAACGATCACACCGAAGGATTCTGGGTCACCTCGCCGCGCTGACCGATCGGCGCACCGGATTCGAAACGGAAAACCATGCCGAAGAGACGTGCACGACGCATGTTAGGCACATCGTTGATATCCCTGGCACTGCTGGCTTCGGGTGCCCCGATCGGCGCCACCGCCCAACCGGTGTCCCGACCGCAGGCGCCCGCGACACCGGTTGAGCCGCGGGCGCAGCACACGACCGATCCGGGTGAACGCGACCACCTGCTCGGACGGGGTTGGCAGCAGTCGACCGACCGGGCGTGGACGACCAGCGGTGACGCGGACGGCTTCCACCTCCTGGTCGCCGACGCCGCCACGGGCTACACGTGGCGCACGGCGGCGACCCTGTCCGAACCGGGCTTCGACTCCGACCAGTGGATCGGCAACGCCTGCGTGACGGAGTCGGGAAAGCGCGCGGTAGTGGTGTACGCACCGCGCATCTTCACGAACAAGGACAAGCTGGCCGGCCGCGGCGGGTTCAGCGCGACGGTCGACCTGGACACCGGTGTGGTGACCAAGCTGCCGGTCCGGTCGAGCCTGGCCTACTTCAACCCCGGCTGCGGCACAGGTGAGGCCGCCGTGCTCACCGAGGAGGGCGACGACCTGGGCCGGACCCGGTTGACCAGGCTCGAGGCGGGCACGTCCACGGCGGCCGCGCCGGTCGAGGTCGAAGGACAGGTGACCTCCGCGGTGCCGACTGCGGCGGGCGTCGTCGCGGCGGCCGGATCGACGTTGGTGAAGGTCGACGACAAGGGTCGCGCCCACCGCCTGGCGGTCACGACCGGGTCGCCCTTCATGCTGCAGCCGGACGCCGACGGCGGCGTGGTGTTCCTGGAACGCCTCGGTGACCGGGTACGGGCACGGCGGGCGCTGCCCTCCGACCCGCGGGCGAAGGTGTCCACCCTGGCCACCGGCGGTCTCAAGGACCTCGGAGTCACGTCCGGCAAGGCCGGTGCGGTATTCCTGACGGGCAAGGCCGACACCGTCGGCGCGCTGCCGCCATCGGTGGTCAAGCTCGACGTGTCCCGGGACGCCGCGGTGTCGACCGCGGGCCGGGTGGCCGTGGAGAGGTCCGAGTACGCCGAGCCGCCCGGCAAGGACCTGGCGGCCGCCCGTCGCGCGAAGATCGACCTGAAGGTCCTCGCCACGGGTGCGCGCGTCGGCTTCACCGTCAACCCGCGGGGAGCGGTCGGCTCACACGCCGCGACCGGGCGCGAGCCGAACCCGAAGTCCGGCCGATCCGCGGGAGAGCTGTCGGCGACCACCGACCTGACCAACCCCGTGGACGCCGAGCGCACCTGCGCCATCCCCCGCGGCGACGCGTCGGCGATGGCTACGCAGCCCACGCCCGCGCAGGCGGAGTGGGCGGCCGACCGAGCCGTGCTCGGCACGTTGGAGAACACCGACGGCGCGCAGGCGATGTTCCCGTCCAAGGCGTTGATCGGCGGGGAGAAGGTGCCGCCGCAGATCCTGCTCGGCATCATGGCGCAGGAGTCGAACCTGTGGCAGGCGGCCCGGTTCGCGCTGCCCGGCGTGCCCGCGAACCCGCTGATCGGCAACTACTTCGGCCTCACCATCTACAACAAAGAGGACGACGACGACTGGGCCATCAACTGGGACGACGCCGACTGCGGGTACGGCATCACCCAGGTCACCGACGGCATGCGCATGGCAGGCCGCGAGGGCACGTTCGCGCCGGCGCTCCCGGCGGCCCAGCAGCGGGCCATCGCGCTGGACCACAAGACGAACATCGCACGCGGCCTGCAGATCCTGCAGGAGAAGTGGAACCAGACCCGGGCGGCGGGGATGGTGGTCAACAACGGCAGCCCGCGCAAGATCGAGAACTGGTTCCTCGCGGTGTGGGCCTACAACTCCGGTTTCAACGCGGACAAGGGTGACGGCTCCCCGTGGGGCGTCGGCTGGACGAACAACCCGATCAACCCCCGCTACCCGGCGAACCGGTTGCCGTTCCTGGAGTTCACCCAGGCCGACGCCAAGTACCCGAACCGATGGCCGTACCCGGAGAAGGTCATGGGTTGGGCGGCCCACTCGATCGCCACGCCGACCGGGCCGGGCTTCGCACCCGCCTGGTGGAACGCGGCCGGCAGCAACGGCAACCTCAACCGGGAGAACGTGAAGCCCCCGGTCGAGTTGTTCTGCACACCGCAGAACGACTGCTACCGCGGCCAGGCGTGGGTGCCCGACGACCCGTCGGTGCTGCCCGGTCCCGGTGACGACCCGGAACCGCCGGGGCCGTGCGACCACAAGAACCCGGAGACCGGCAAGCGCGACCTGAAGTGCTGGTGGCACCTGCCCGCCACCTGGAAGGCCGACTGCGACCAGACCTGCGGTGTCTGGAACTTCACTTACGACGTGGAGCCCGCGCCCGCGTGGGGCGCCAACTACCCGCCGCGGTGCGCGCAGGACACCCTGCCCGCGAACGCGCTGATCATCGATGACCTGCCCGCCACCGCGGCCGCCCTGCCCGCGAAGTGGGCCGACCCGAACCGGCGCTGCACCAGGGACTGGACCAGCCAGGGCAGCTTCCAGCTCCAGTTCTCCACGCCCTCGGCGAAGATCGACTTCCATCAGCTAGGCGCGGCCTTCGACAACCACTTCTACTTCGGTCACACCCGCAGGGACGATCCGGCCGGCAACATGAGCAAGGTGACCGGCACGTGGACGTTGAACAGGCCGCTCACCGGGTGGGCTCGGGTCCTCGTGCACATCCCGGACCACGGCGCGCACACCAGGCAGGCCAAGTACGAGGTCGAGACCGGCTCCGCCACCAAGACCCGGGTCGTCCTGCAGCGCACCGAGGCCAACAAGTGGGTGTCGCTGGGCGTCATGCAGTTCTCCGGCACGCCGAAGGTGAGGCTGTCCACCACCACCCTCGACGGCGAGGGCACGGAGGACGTGGCTTGGGACGCGGTCGCATTCCAGCCGATGGCGCAGAAGCCGGCGAACGTCGTCGTCGCGCTGGGCGACTCCTACTCGTCGGGTGAGGGCGCGGGTGGCAACGCCGCGTACTACCGGGAGACCAACGTCTACGGCGACGACGAGAACCTGCGCAACGCCTGCCACCGCTCGCCGCACACGTGGTCGCGGCAGGGCAAGCTCGCCCAGTACGCGGGCAACACCATCGGGCAGATAGCGGACTTCTACAACGACCCGACGATGGACTACCAACTGCTGGCGTGCAGCGGGGCGCGCACGCACCACGTGCTGCCGTTCGAGACGGTGCCCGCCGGTGAGCCCAAGCCCGTCGACGCCTGGGGCAACACCGGGCGGTCCTTCTACCACGAGGTGTCGCAGATGGACCGCGGCTTCCTGGACGAGTCCACCACGCTGGTGACGATGTCCGTCGGCGGGAACGACGCGCGGTTCACCCAGATCATGAAGTCGTGCCTCACCTACCTGTTCGACTGCCCTGACGAGGTGCTGGACGAGGACAACGGGGTGCCGCTGAAGGACGCGGAGCCCGCCCTGATCCGGAACAAGGTGATCCCGTCGGTGGCGACCACCATCCGCGAGATCCACAAGCGGGCGCCGAACGCCAAGATCGTGCTGATGGGCTACCCGAAGTTCCTGGAGCACGACGTGCTCTGCGACGCGCTGTTCTCGGGTCGCACGATCGACTGGTTCAAGGAGATCGGGGACGTGCTGACCGTGGCCTACACGAGCATGACCATCGACCTGCGCAACGAGGGCATCGAGATGGTGTTCGCCGACCCGTACACCGCCTTCGACGGCAAGGGCGCGTGCGGCGCACCGGCGCGGATCAACGCGATCGTGGAGACCAAGACGGACTCGGACCCGCTGCTGGCCATTCCCTCCGAGAGCTTCCACCCGACCAGGGAGGGCTTCCAGTTGTACGGCGAGGTGTTCACCTCCGCGCTGCGGAAGCTCGGGTTGTGATCCGCGGCCTGCTGGTGGTGGCCGCCGTCGCGGCCACCACCGCCGGCTGTGCCTCCGAGGCCGACCAGGCGTTCGACTACGCCACCCGCCACGCCCGCGACGACGCGGAACGCGGTCGGGATCGGGTCGAGGGAACCGTCCGCAGGACGCGGGGCCAGGGCCCCGGGGCGGCGTTGGCGGAAGCCGTGGCCGGCGACCCGGATCGGGTTTTCGGCAGCCGCACCACGCCGACCGGGTTCGAGTTGGACGTCGTGTACTACGGCCAGGGCCAGGCGGGCGGCGGGTGGACCGCCGAAAGCCGATCGGTGCGACTGTGCGTCCGGTTCACCGCACGCCTGGACCCGGAACCGGTGGTAGAGGCCGCGGACGTGGAGTGCGCCGCTTCGCTGCCGTCGGCGGCGCCGGGGTTCGGCACGTTCGACCGAACCGTCCGACTCACCGATTAGTCGTCGCCGTCCCGCGGTGGGACGGCGCGCTTTCACCGAACGAACGACAGTAGGGGAATTTGGCGTGCGCAAGAACAGGGTCTTCGTGGCGGGAGTGCTCGCTGCGGCAGGGGTCGCGCTGCTGGGTGTCCAACCCGCCGGCGCCGACACGACCGGGCCGATCGACCTGGGCACTTTGCCCGGCGGAACGGAGAGCAAGGCGGTCGACATCAGCGAGACCGGTGTGATCGTGGGTGAGGCGACCACGGCCGGTGGCCAGACGCACGCCGTGCGCTGGGGCGCCGACCACACCATCAGTCAGCTCGGGACGTTGGCGGGCAGCACGTGGAGCACCGCCGTCGACATCAACGACACGGGCACCGCGATCATCGGCGTCGCACGGTTGTCGGGTCAGCGGCGGCCGGTCCGGTGGGACGGGAACGGCGCGATCACCGCGCTGTCGCTGCTGCCCGGCGGTATCACGGGCGAAGTGTCGGAAGTCAACGCGTCCGGGGTCGCGGTCGGCCACTCGTTCGCCGCGGACGGCCGGTCACACGCGGTGAAGTGGGCGGCCGACGGCACGGTGACCGACCTGGGCGTGCTTCCCGGCGGCCCGTTCGTGCCGGGAGGTTTGCCGATCATCTCCGATCGAGCGACGTCGATCAATGACGCCGGCGTCATCGTCGGCACGGTGTTCACGCCCGACTCCGACAACCACGCGGTGCGGTGGGATGCGAGCGGGACGATCAGCGAGCTCGGCGCACCGGGCGGTGAACTCGCCTGGACGGACTCCGTGAACGAGGCAGGCGTTGTGGTCGGTTCGATCCTGACGAACACGGGGCTGGTGCCGGTGCTGTGGACCGGTGCCGGCGCCGGCACGCTGAACACGGCGGGCAGGAACTTCGCCGGCGTGACGGGGCTGAACGAGGCAGGCGTGGTCGTGGGCAACGCCGTGGTCGGCAGCTGGCGCTACCTGGCGATGTCCTGGGACGCGGCCGGGCAACTGACCGAACTGCCCCCGCTGGCGGAGGACGTGTCGAGCCGTGCCGTGGCGGTCGCCGAGGACGGTTCCATCGTCGGCAACTCCGGCTCGGCCGGTGAGACCGACCGCCCGGTGCGCTGGACCGCCGGCGTCGCCCAGGACCTCGGCGCACCGTCCGGTGCGACCTCGGCCAGCGTGTACGGGGCGAACGACGGCGGCACCGCGGTCGGCCTCGCGGTCATGCCCGGGTTCGTGGCGCACGCCGTGCTCTGGCCTGCGAGCTGACCCGCGGGCCCGCCACGACCTCGGGGATTCGTGGCGGGCCCACCCCGACCTCACAACGCCCGTTGACCCCTGCCCGTAGCATCCGTCACCGTGGCCAGCCCTTCGCAGCACTCGCAGGCGACCCCCGACGGCTCGCAGGCGAACGCCGACGACACCGACTCGCTCAGCCCCGACGAGCGGGTCAACCCGACGTGGACCGAGCCGCTGGCGCGCGCGGCGAGCAAGCCGCTGGGCGGACCGGTCGGTCGGCACGCGTCGGTCGGGCGGCAGTGGTTCTGGACGCCGCTGCGGGTCGTGCTGCTGTTCGCGGTGGTGACGCTGGCGCTGGCGTGGTTCCAGAAGTCGCCGTGCGTGCAGCAGTACGTCGACGACAACGGCGTGGTGCAGCTGGACTGGCGCGGCAGCAAGCAGTTCACCGCGATGTGCTACTCCGACACGGTGCCGCTGTACACCGCGGAGCGGTTGGACAAGCCGGACACGTTCCCCTACAAGACCTCGTGGGTGGACGACGAGGGCAAGCCGACGGCGCACGTGCGGTACATGGAGTACCCCGTGCTGACGGGCATGTTCCAGCTGCTCAACGCGCGCATGGCGCAGGGCTGGACGGTGATCGCCTCGTCCGGGTGGCTGCCGAACCCGATGACCGTGATCGTGTACTTCAACATCACCGCGCTGTGGCTGGCGCTGGCGTGGCTGGTGACCGCCTTCGCGGTGGCGCAACTGGCCAGGCGGCGGCCGTACGACGCGGTGCTGGTGGCGGTGTCGCCGCTGGTGGTCGTGCACGCGTTCACCAACTTCGACACGCTCGCCACGGCGTTCGCGACGGCGGGCATGCTCGCGTGGGCGCGCAAGAAGCCGGTGCTGGCGGGCGTGCTGCTCGGGCTGGGCGGCGCGGCGAAGCTGTACCCGCTGTTCCTGCTCGGACCGTTGCTGCTGTTGTGCTGGCGGGCGGGCAGGCTGCGGGCCGGGTGGACCACGCTCGGCGCGACCCTGGCCACCTGGGGCCTGGTGAACGCGCCGATCGCGTGGCTCTACCCGGACGGCTGGCGCGAGTTCTTCCGGCTGAACACCGAGCGCGGCGTCGACCCCGACTCGCTCTACAACGTGGTCGCGCAGTGGACCGGGTGGCAGGGCTTCGACCCCGGTCTGCCGCACGGGCAGGCGCCCGAGGTGTTGAACACGGTCAGCGCGGTGCTGTTCCTGGTGTGCTGCGCGGCGGTCGGGTTCGTGGCGATGTCCGCGCCGCGGCGGCCGAGGTTCGCGCAGCTGGCGTTCCTCGTGGTGGCCGCGTTCCTGCTGACGAACAAGGTGTGGAGCCCGCAGTACTCGCTGTGGCTCGTGCCGCTGGCCGTGCTGGCGCTGCCGCGGTGGAAGCTGCTGCTGGTGTGGATGACGGTGGACGCGCTGGTCTGGGTGCCCCGGATGTTCTTCTACCTGGGCGTGGACAACAAGGGCCTGCCGATCGACTGGTTCCTCGGCGCGGTGGTGGCGCGCGACGTCGCGGTGATCGTGCTGTGCGGGTTCATCGTGCGCGAGATCTACCGGCCCGCCCTGGACAAGGTGCGCCAGGCCGGCGACGACGACCCGTGCGGCGGCTTCATCGACGGCGCGCCGGACCGGTTCGCGCTGCGGTTCGGCCGGCGCCACCGGGACGACGCGCCGGTGCCCGCGGGCGTGGGCGGCTGACCTACGCGGGGGTCCTGGGCGCCGGACGGCGGCGGGTGGGCAGGAGGTGGTCGGTGAAGGTGACCTCGGAGCGCAGGAAGACGAAGAACAACGCCACCAGCAGCGCCGCCCGGCCCCACACCCCGATCACCACGGCCTGCGCCGAGAACCCGTCGTAGATCCCGGACGGCTCGCCGAACTCGATCGCGTAGAACCAGCGGAAGATGCCGACGCCCATGGCGAGGTCCGCCGCGAAGTACGCCGCCACCCAGCCCCAGTCCACCCGCAGCAGCACGAACATCGGCACCAGCCACAACGTGTACTGCGGCGAGTGCACCTTGTGCAGCAACAGGAAACCGCACAGCATCGCCGCCGACACGGGCACCCACGGGTAGCTGCCCTCGCTCAGGTACCGCCGCCACCCGAGCCCGCACGCCAGCGCGAACGACAGCAGGATCCCGACCGGCGACAGCACTGCCACCAGCGACTGCATGACGCCGTCGGACAGGAACGGCCGCATCGACCAGAACCAGATCGAGTTCGTGGTGATGTCGACCCGCCGCAGGCCCTGGAACGCGAACGACGCCTTCCAGCCCTCCAGCCCGGCCACCGCGAACGGCAGGTTGACCAGCACCACCGTCACCACGGACGCCAGCGCCACCTTCACCGCGCCGGCGAGGTCGTACCGGGCGCCGCGCGGCAGCCACCGGCCGCCGGGACCGCCGGTCAGCACGTGCAGGCACAGCGGCAGCACGAAGATCGCCGGGTAGATCTTGAACGCGAACCCGAGGCCCAGCAGCACGGACGCGGCCACCGCGCGGTCGACCAGCGGGCGCTCGCGCCGCCCCCAGCCCCGGTGCACCACGTACACCGCCGCCACCGCGCAGAGCACGACCGGCAGGTCCCAGTTGTGGAACGCGTAGAGCACCATCGGCGGGCCGAGCGCCCAGATCAGCGCGCGCCACCGGCTCAGCTTCCCCAGCAACCACCCGGTGGCCAACCCGAACGGCGCCATCAGCAGCGCCGAGAACAGCAGGAACGCGGCGTCGTCGTCCGCGAGGATCGCGCCCGCCCAGATCGTCAGCCCGGTCAGCACCGGGTACTCGACCACGCCGCCGACCAGCACGCCCTTGCTGTTGATGCCCCCGTTCACGTACGGGAAGACGTGCCGGTCGATGTCACGGCCGATCCACAGGTGCTGGATGTCGGAGTAGCAGACCTCGGCCTTGTTGCGCCGCTCGTAGTCCGGCGCGCTGCGGCCCCACTGGTCGAACTCCGGTCCGGTGCAGCGGTCCTTGTTGAGGAAGCCGGCGAACATCGTCAGCCCGCACAGGAGGACGACCGCGGCCAGCGCCACCCGGCCGAACCGCGGCGGGGACGACCCGGCGTCCGCGCGTTCCGCCACGGCCACCACCTCCCGGGTCACGCTCAGCCGCCCAAGTGCTCGCGGAGGAACGCGATGTCCGCCGCCTGCCCTTCGTCCGGTGTCTCGACCAGCACCGGCGACCCGGCGGCGGCGGCCACCGCGACCAGCTGCTCGGGCTCGATGGTGCCGGACGCGATGTTGGCGTGCCGGTCCCGCGAGGAGCCGAACTCGTCGCGGGAGCTGTTGAGGTGGACCAGGTCGATGCGCCCGGTGATGGCCTTCACCCGGTCCACGATGCCGACCAGGTCCTCGCCCGAGGCGAACGCGTGGCAGGTGTCCAGGCAGAACCCCGCGCCGAACTCGCCGACCGCGTCCCACAGCCTGCCGAGCATGTCGAACGTCCGCGCCATGGCGTTCTCGCCGCCCGCGGTGTTCTCGATCAGGATCGGGACCGCGAAGCCACCGCTGTCGGCCTGGCGCTCGAACATCTTGCGCCAGTTGGCGATGCCGTCGCCCGGGTCCTCGCCCTTGGCGACGTGCCCGCCGTGCACGATCAGGCCCTTCGCGCCGACCTCGGCCGCGCCCTCGGCGTGCTGGAGCACCATCTTCCGCGACGGGATGCGGATGCGGTTGTTGAGCGACGCGACGTTGGCCAGGTACGGCGCGTGGATGAAGACGTCCAGGTCGGAGGCCAGCAGTCCCTCGGTCTGGGGGTGCGGCTTCGGCGCCTTCCACCCCTGGGGATCGGCCAGGAAGAACTGCACGACGTCGGCGCCGCGGTCGACGGCGGCGCCGAGCGGGTCGTCGTCGCGGACGTGGGCCCCGATTCGCATGGGTGTGGAGGGTAGTCGGGCGCCGAAACGCACCGCCGCCCGCCGCCGATACCAAATTTGTCGTCGAGGGGGATGGCCCGCGTCACCACGAGCACCTACGCTCGTTACTTGCAAGTAGGAAACGAGAAGCGCAGCCGCCACGCCAGGAGGCCAGACATGCGGATCCGGCTCATTCGGCTGGTGAGCGCGGCGGCCGTCGTGCTCGCGGTCGGCACGGCCGGCGCCGCGGCCGGTTCCGGTTCGGCCGTGGCCGCCGAACCCGTCGTGGTGGGCAGCTGCGCGACCACCGTGCAGGGCGAGCCGGGCACACCGGTGGCGCTGAGCCCGACCGCGGTCCTCGACCCGATCGTGCAGCTGATCCGCGCGATCCCGCTGCTCGGCCCGCCGCTCGCGGAGCCGTTCCGCCAGGCGTTCTCGGCGCTGCCGCCCATCGCGATCGGCGCGATCCCCACCGGCTCGGGCGTCATCACCGGCGGCGACATCGCGAACAAGGTCAACGCGGAGCTGATCAAGCTGCCGCTGCTCGGGCCGATCATCGTCACGCTCTCCAACGGGGTGCGCGCCGAGCTGACCAAGCTGTGCGGCGTCACCGTGCAGGGCGTCAACGCCGCCGCCGCGCCCGTCCAGGACGGGTCCAAGGCGCTCGCGGACGCCTCCCAGCAGGCCACCGGCCAGCTTCCCGGGCTGCCCGGGACCAAGCCGACGCCGAACCAGCCACCGCAGACCGGCCGGCCGGGCGCGAACCCCGGCACCTCGAACCCCGGCGCCACCCCGAACGGCCAGGCGCCGGCGAACAGCCCGGTCGGCGGCGTCGGCGGGCTCGACGTGCCGCTGTACGGCTCGAACCCGTGGGGCGGCAACTTCGGCCGCGTGCCGCTGTTCAGCTACGGCTCCCTGCCGTTCGCCGTGCCCGGTCAGTACGCGCCGTCACCGGGCGTGCGCTACGGCGGCGGCGTGAGCGGCTACCGGCCCGGCTACGGCGTGCCGGGCGGGGACGACTCCGACGGCGTGCAGACCGCCGGCCGGGCGCAGGCGCTGCCCGGCTCGGGTCGGATGGGCGGCGGCGTGGCGGCTCCCGTGCTGCTGGCCGTGCTGCTGCTGTCGTGCGTGACGGGCGCTCTCGTGCGCACCTGGGTGCTGCGCCGGGCCGTCGCCTCCGCGTGAGGCCCCAGAAGGACCAACCGGACGCCCGTTCTTCGTGCGTCTGCTCGCTGTCCAGCGACCTCGGGTGCTGGGAGCGTTCCCAGCATGATGATCACGAGAACCGTGCCCGCGCTCGCCGCCTTGTGCCTGACCCTGACCCTCGCCTCGGCCCCGACCTCGGTCGCCGCGCCCGCCCTCGACCCGAACACGCCGGTCTCCGCCGACGGCCGCGTGGGTCCGGCGATCAAACGGATACCCGCGGGCGAGCTCGGCACGAGCGACGGGTTCACCGGCACCGGCGACCTGTCCGACGCCAAGGGCGTGCGCCGGGTGGCCGGGCCGGAGCCCGCGACGGTGAACCCCGACGAGTTCTCCGTCCAGTCGATCATCGCCCCGGACGAGCGCGTCCAGGCCACCTACACCTTCGACTACCCGGCCCGCGCCACGGTCCGCTTCACCTACACCAAGCCCACCGGCACGACGAGCTGGTGCACGGGGTGGCTGTACGAGGCGGACGCGGTGGCGACCGCGGCCCACTGCGTCTACAACCTCGACGCGGCCGCGTGGAACACCGACTTCACCGTGTACCCCGGCCGCAACGGCGACTCGTCGCCGTACGGGAGCTGCGGCGTGTCCAACGCCTACACCGTCACCGGGTGGACCCAGGACCGGAACACCGAGTACGACTACGCCACCCTCAAGCTCACCTGCACCATCGGCGACACCACCGGCTGGTTCGGCCTGAGCACGTCCACCGCCTCGCTCGACGGCACCACGGTCACCACCCGGGGCTACCCGCAGGACAAGCCCTACGCCACGCAGTGGTACACCTCGAACACCGTGACCGCCACCAACGCCCGCCAGCTCCACTACCTGCTGGACACCATCGGCGGGCAGAGCGGCTCGCCCGTCTACAACTACGACAGCGGTTGCTCCGCGGCCTGCGCGGTGGCCATCCACGCCTACGGCTACACCAGCCACAACCGGGGCACCCGGATCATCGAGGAGGTCCGCCAGAACCTCCTCAGCTGGGGCCTCTGACCTGCGTGAACAGGCCGCCGGGAAGCACCGCCCGGCGGCCTGTTACCCTTCACGGGTTGCTGACGCGACGACCCTCCTGCCACGGAACGTCCGTGGCCGCCGAGTCCACAGGAGGTGAGTGGTCTTCATGCGTCATTACGAAGTGATGGTCATCCTCGACCCCAGTCTCGACGAGCGCACGATCGCGCCGTCCCTTGACACGTTCCTCAACGTCATCCGCACCACGGGTGGCAACGTGGAGAAGGTCGAGGTGTGGGGCAAGCGCCGGCTGAGCTTCGAGATCAACAAGAGCGCCGAGGGCATCTACGCCGTCCTCGACCTGATCTCGACCCCCGACGCGGTGAAGGAGCTGGACCGCCAGCTCGGCCTGCAGGAGACGGTGCTCCGGACGAAGGTCATCCGGCGCGATCCCGCCAAGGCCGCGAAGACCGCGGCTCGGATCGCCGCCAAGGCCGCGGCCAAGGCCTAGGAGCGCCGAGACATGGCAGGCGAGACGACGATCACGGTGGTCGGGAACCTGACCGCCGATCCCGAACTCCGCTTCACCCAGTCCGGCGCCGCGGTGGCGAGCTTCACCGTGGCCTCCACCCCCCGCACGTTCGACAAGGCGAGCGGCGAGTGGAAGGACGGCGAAGCGCTGTTCCTGCGGTGCAACGTGTGGCGGCAGGTCGCGGAGAACGTGGCCGAGTCCCTCACCCGCGGTTCGCGCGTGCTCGTGTCCGGGCGGCTGCGCCAGCGCTCCTTCGAGACGAAGGAAGGCGAGAAGCGCACCGTCATCGAGCTTGAGGTCGACGAGATCGGCCCCTCGCTGCGCTACGCGACCGCGAAGGTCAACAAGGTCAGCCGTGGAGACGGCGGCGGCGGCTTCGGCGGCGGCGGTCAGTCTCGCGGTGGCGGCGGCGGCGCACCGGCCGACGACCCGTGGGGCTCCGCGCCCCCGGCCGGCTCCGGTGGCTTCGCCGACGAGCCCCCCTTCTAGACCGGCACCGGTCCACTCCACACTTCACTGCGTAATACCAGGAGTCCACACATGGCCAAGCCGCCTGTGCGCAAGCCCAAGAAGAAGGTCTGCGCGTTCTGCAAGGACAAGAACGCCAACCTGATCGACTACAAGGACACCACCCTGCTCCGGAAGTACATCTCGGACCGGGGCAAGATCCGCGCCCGCCGGGTCACCGGCAACTGCTCCCAGCACCAGCGCGACGTCGCGGTCGCCGTCAAGAACGCCCGCGAGATGGCGCTGCTGCCCTACACCTCGACCGCTCGCTGAGAAAGGGGACGGCATCGTGAAGCTCATCCTCACCGCTGACGTGACCGGCCTCGGTGGCCCCGGCGACATCGTCGAGGTCAAGGACGGCTACGGCCGCAACTACCTGCTGCCCCGCGGCCTGGCGATCATGGCCACCAAGGGCGCGACCAAGCAGGTCGAGGTCATCCGCCGGGCGCAGGACACCCGCCGGGTGCGCGACCTGGACCACGCCAAGGAGATCAAGGCCACGCTCGAGGGCCTCGGCTCCGTGACGCTGAAGGCCAAGTCCGCGGCCGGCTCGAAGAAGCTGTTCGGCTCCGTCACCTCGTCCGACGTCGTGTCGGCCGTGCGCGCGGCCGGCGGCCCGACGCTGGACAAGCGGTCCGTCGAGATCGCGGGCCACATCAAGACCCTCGGCAAGCACTCGGTGAACGTCCGGCTCCACCCGGAGGTCACCGTGTCGCTCTCGGTCGAGGTCGCGAGCGCGGTCTGACGTTTTTCCCCGGAAGCGCCGTTCGACCAGGTGTTCTGGTCGGGCGGCGCTTTCGCACGTCCGGCTGTGGACAACTCTTGTGACACGTTGTGCGCGACACGCCGTGCCGGCGGTTACACGCGACACGCCGAAGGTGTGACGCACTACTTTTCCACAAACTTATCCACAGGACTTGACCAGGCCAAACTTTTGTCTGGGCCTGAGTTGTACCCAGGTTGTCCACAGGTTTCCCCAGCCCTGTGGTCAGCTGGGCGCGACCATCCCCAAGCTGTCCACCGAGTTGTCCACAGGTGGGTTTGCCTACGCCATCCAGGTGGCTCTAGCGTCGCTGGACCACGGGGCGTGGCGCGGCGGACTTTGTCGGACCCACGAGGTACAACATCCGCACGGCAGCAGATTGGGGTGAGCTCACGGTGGCGCTGGTGGACGACCGGGGCATGGCCGAGCCCGGCTTCGAACGGCAGCCGCCGCAGGACCTCGCCGCCGAGCAGTCGGTGCTGGGCGGGATGCTGCTGAGCAAGGACGCGATCGCCGACGTGGTCGAGGTCCTGGCCCCCAACGACTTCTACCGGCCCGCGCACCAGGCCGTGTACGACTGCATCCTCGACCTGTACGGGCGCGGCGAGCCGGCCGACCCGATCACGGTGTCCGCCGAGCTGGAACGCCGGGGCGAGCTGCTGCGCGTCGGCGGCGCGCCGTACCTGCACACCCTGATCGCCACCGTGCCCACGGCGGCCAACGCCTCCTACTACGCCGAGATCGTGGCGGAGAAGGCCGTGCTGCGGCGGTTGGTGGAGGCGGGCACGAGGATCGTGCAGCTCGGCTACAACGGCGCCGAGGGCGCGGACGTGGACGAGGTGGTCGACCGGGCGCAGGCGGCGATCTACGAGGTCACCGAGCGCCGCACCACCGAGGACTACGTGGTGCTGGAGGAGCTGCTCCAGCCGACCATGGACGAGATCGACGCCATCGCCTCGCGCGGCGGCTCGTCGCTCGGCATCCCCACCGGCTTCGCGGACCTGGACGAGCTGACCAACGGCCTGCACCCGGGCCAGATGATCATCGTCGCGGCCAGGCCCGGTGTGGGCAAGTCGACGCTGGGCCTGGACTTCGCCAGGTCGTGCTCGGTGAAGCACGGCTTGACCAGCGCGATCTTCTCGCTGGAGATGTCGCGCACGGAGATCGTCATGCGCATGCTCTCCGCCGAGGCGCGCATCCGGCTCGGCGACATGCGCGGTGGGCGGATGAGCGACGACGACTGGACCCGGTTGGCGCGGCGGATGAGCGAGATCAGCGAGGCGCCGCTGTTCGTCGACGACTCGCCGAACCTGACCATGATGGAGATCCGGGCCAAGGCGCGGCGGTTGAAGCAGCGCCACGACCTGCGGCTGGTGGTGGTCGACTACCTCCAGCTGATGTCGTCGGGCAAGCGCACCGAGTCGCGTCAGCAGGAGGTCTCGGAGTTCTCCCGGAACCTGAAGCTGATCGCCAAGGAGCTCGAGGTGCCGGTGATCGCGATCAGCCAGCTCAACCGCGGCCCGGAACAGCGCACCGACAAGCGCCCCCAGCTGTCCGACCTGCGTGAGTCCGGCTCGCTGGAGCAGGACGCCGACATGGTGATCCTGATCAACCGCCCGGACGCCTGGGAACGCGACGACCCGCGCGCCGGCGAGGCGGACCTGATCATCGCCAAGCACCGCGCCGGCCCGACGGCCACCATCACCGTCGCCCACCAGCTCCACTACAGCCGCTTCGCCGACCTGGCCCAGGGCTGACGCCCGGCGGCGGCGGTCGGCGGGTCGGGCGGACGGGTTCGGCCGCTGGCCCGAACCGCGAGCGATCACGAATCGAGAAGCGCAGGTCAAGAGGCGTGCTTAGGCTGAACGCATGGACCTCACGATCAACACCAGCTTCCTCCCGCACGACGACCCGGAGGCGTCCCTCGCCTTCTACCGCGACACCCTCGGCTTCGAGGTCCGCAGCGACGTCGGCCAGGGTCGGATGCGCTGGATCACGGTCGGTCCCGTCGGCCGGCCCGACACGTCCATCCTCCTCGCGCCGCCCGCCGCCGACCCCAACGTCACCGAGGACGAGCGCCGCACCATCACCGAGATGATGGCCAAGGGCACCTACGGCTGGATCCTGCTGGCCACCCGGGACCTCGACGCGACGTTCGAGAAGGTGCAGGCGGGCGACGCGGAGGTGGTCCAGGAGCCGACCGTGCAGCCGTACGGCGTGCGCGACTGCGCCTTCCGCGACCCCGCGGGCAACCTGATCCGCATCCAAGAGCTCCGCTGAACGGGGAGGTCCCGCCATGTGCCACCCCGCGTGGGCGCGCGCACGCGCCGAGGCGAAGCGACGCGAAGACCTGGCGCGGTTGCGCCGGGTGCGCGACCGGATCGACCGCGAGCACGCACGGCCGCTGGACGTCCTGGCGCTCGCCCGCGCCGCGGGCCTGCCCGCCGGACTCCTCAGCCGCGAGTTCCGCGACGCGTACGGCAAGTCCCCGCACGCGTACCTGGTGGCGCGGCGCGCCGAGCGGGCGGCGGCCGCTCTTCGTCAGCCGCCGATCGCGGTCAGGACGGTCACCAGGTCCGCGACCAGGGCCTCCTCGGGCGGTGCGACCAGGTCACGACCCTTCTTGACCCGGCTGGTGACCTTGACCACGACGTGCGTCGTGCCGTCGACCACGTAACCGGCCTGCACGTAACCCGAGCTGCTGCCCCCGCCACCCTTCAGGGTGTAGTAGACGGCGTACCCGGTGTCTCCCACCGGGAGCTCGCACACCTTCCCGAACTCGTACTTATCGTCGGAGGTCCGTCCCAGCAGGCTCCTCAGCTCCCTCGCCAGCTCTTCCTCGGCGGGGGTGTTGGAGTCCTTCTCCTCCACTCCGACGGCGATCTCGACGGTGCGGTGCACGGAACCTTCGCCGTACGACGCGCCGTCCGGCGGGTCGTACACGCAACCACCGCGGTTGGGCACGGCGGCGACACCGAGTTGCCCGGCCGCCCCGTCGAACTTCGCGCACACGTCCTTGGTCGTGGTGCCACCGGCAACCGGCTTCGCCTTGGTCGCGGCCAGGGTCGGCTGCTGCGCCAGTTCCGGCTTGGTGATCCGCGGCGCGCCCGGCTGCCCCTCGCCGCTGAGCGACTTGACGATGTCGGAGATCTCCCCGTAGGTGACCTCCTCGGTGAGCGGGTCGGCCAGGACGCGCTCGCCGCCCTTGGCCGCGCGGTGCACGTTGCCCCAGAGCGCGACCCACATGAGGTCCTCACCCGACCGGAACACCGCCTCGGTGTCGGTCCGCGCGCCGGTGGCGCCGACCGCCTTCGTCTCCCGGTGGAAGACGTACCCCCCGTCGCCGGCGGGGAAGTGCTCGATCTTGCTCGACGCGTAGCCGGGGTTCTTCAGCTGCGCGTCCCGCTGGCGCACGGCCAGGTCGTAGAAGCGCTGGTAGCGGTCGTCCGCGTCGCCTCGCCAGGTGGCGACGTCGGAGCTCATCATGAGCGCGCCGTCGGTCAACAAGGACAGCCCGGGCGTGATGAAGCGGCAGTTGATCCCGCCCCCCGTCTTCCCCCGGGAGATCGGCCGGTAACCGCGGCCCGTCATCACCTCCGCCATCGAGCCGCACAGCGCGTCGACCCCGTCGCCGTGCCGGAGGGCGCCCAGGTCGGGGAACGCGAGCCGGTCCAGCGCCGGGTTCTTCGGGAGGTCCTCGCCGACCGCCGACGACCCGCCACCCGACTGCCAGAACCACACGCCGCCGGCGCCGGCGAGCACCACCAGCACCACGACGACCACGGCGACCACGCGGCCCGTGCGCTTCTTCGGCGGGCCGGGCGGAACCCCGGTCCACGGCGACGGCGGCTGCGGGTGGTGCGGTGGCGGGTACGGCGGCTGCGGGTACGGCGGCTGCGGGTACGGCTGTTGCGGGTGGTGCTGAGGACTTCGAGGTTGGTAGGACAAGCTGCGATCCCCCTGGGAGTCACGACGGGCGGGTAGGGCCGCCGGGCGACTCCGGCACCATACGATCTCCGCGACGGCCGCGATGTCAGGCGAACTACCGACACCGGGGCCCGGCGTTCGGGGTGCTCCGGGGCCACCGGTTGCGTCCGTGGTGAGTCATTCCCCGACTGCGCCTACGATCGATGGATGCCACCCGACGCGGCGCGGCGCAGCGACCGTTCGAGGCGGGCGATCCTCTTGGCCGCGTTGGAGTTGGTCGAGGCGCTCGGCCACTCCCGGTTGACCATCGAGGCGGTGGCGGCGCGGGCCGGGGTCGGCAAGCAGACGATCTACCGGTGGTGGCCGTCGAAGGGGCCGTTGCTGTTCGACGCGTTCGTGGAGTTCGGGCCGGCCGGTGCGGACGAGTTGCCGAGCGGTGTGCTGGCCGTCGACCTCAAGCGGGAGTTGCGGGCCGCGGCCGAGGAGCTGGCCGAACGGCGGTTCGACCAGGTGTGCCGGCTGTTGGTGCACGAGTCCCGCACGGACCTGGTGACGTTGCTGCTGATGCCGCGCCGGATGGCGCTGGAGGAGCGATTACACGCGGCCCGGCGGTTGGGGGACGTGCGGCCCGACGTCGACGTGTCGGCGGCGGTGGAGTTGTTGTTGGGACCGGTCTACCAGCGGTGGTTCTTGCGCACGGCCCCGCTGACCGGTGAGTTCGCGGACGCGGTGGTCGATCTCGTGCTCCGCGCGCTGAGCACGTGACCATGATCGGTAGGGTTCGTCGATCATGGGGTACGCGGTGGTCGACGTGGAGACGACCGGGTTCGCCGCGCGCGGTGCGGACCGGGTGGTCGAGGTGGCCGTCGTCGGGCTGGACGACGCGGGCCGGGTGACCGACGAGTGGTGCACCCTGCTCAACCCCGGGCGCGACCTCGGGCCGCAGCACGTGCACCGGATCCGCGCGGCCGACGTGTGGCACGCGCCGACGTTCGCGCAGGCCGCGGGCGCCCTGGCGGCACGGCTCGCCGAACGGGTCGTGGTCGCGCACAACCTGTCGTTCGACGCCCGGTTCCTGACCGCCGAGTTCGCCCGCGCCGGGGTGGACCTGCCGGTGACGGGCCTGTGCACGATGCGCCTGGCCGACCGGTACCTGCCGGGCCGGGCCGGCCGATCGCTGGCGGCGTGCTGCGAGGCGGTCGGGGTGACGCTCGACTCGGCGCACTCCGCGTTGCACGACGCCCGCGCCACGGCCCGGTTGTTCGCCCACTACCTGGGGTTCGGCGTGCCGGAGGCCGAACCCGTGCCGCGCGTGCCGCCGGCCGACGACGTGGTCGAGGTGCGCCGCGGCACGGCGGCTCCGGCGCCACGACGGCCGGAGCTGGTGACGTTGGTGCGCGGCGACCGGGTCGTGTTCACCGGCCAGATGGACGCGCCGCGCGAGGAGTGGGTCGACCGCGCCGCGTCGGCCGGGCTGGTCAGCCAGGGGTACGTCACCAAGGCGACCCGCCTGGTCGTGGCCGCCGACCCGTTCACGCTGTCGAGCAAGGCGCGTCGGGCGCGGGCATACCGGGTGCCCATCGTGTCCGAAGAGGACTTCGCCGGGATGCTGGACCTGCTCGGCGTTACACCGCCGGCCAAAGATCACCGGACCGGGTGGCGTCGGGCCTATTGAAAAGCCCGCTACCTGCGGGGAGGCTCTTCACGGACAGGCCATGCCTCAGCGGAAGGCACGAGTCCTATGAGTACCGTGCAGACAACGGCTTCCCGTGCGGTGTGGGACGAGTTCGTCTCGGAACTGCCGGTCGGGGTACTGCTCCAGGACGAGAACGGCGTGGTGCTCGCCGCGAACCCGATGGCGTCGTCGCTGCTCGGTGACGCCTGCGCCCGCGACGACTCCGGCGCCCCGCTGCCCAGCTGCGCCGAGCTGGCCGCGCAGGTGCTGCGCACCGGATCACCGCTGACCATCCCGATGGTGCTGCCGCACGCCAACGTGTGGGCCGAGTACTACCCGATCGGGGTGCGCGGGCAGGTGCTGGTGCTGCTGCGGCCGGTGCAGGCGGACGTGCCGCACAGCGCCGGGCTGCTCGACGCGCTGACCGGGCTGCCGGGACGGGCGCTGCTGCTCGACCGGCTGGACCAGGCGTTGATCCGGGCGCGGACCCAGGGCACGTTGGCGACCCTGGTGCTGGCGGACGTGCACCGGATGGCGGCGGTGAACGCGGCCCACGGCTTCAAGCGCGGCGACGAGCTGCTGGCCGTGCTGGCGAAACGGCTGCGGCAGGGTTTACGGGCCGACTACACGGTGGCGCGGTACGGCGGCGACTCGTTCGCCGTGGTCGCGGAGCACCCGAACGGCAGCGGCGAGGCGGTCGCGGCCCGGGTGCGCGAGCTGGCCGGGCGGGCGGTGCGGCTCGGCGGCGAGCGCGTGCGCACCGGGGTCCGGGTGTGCTGGGTGACCAGCGACGGCGAGGCGCCGCTGCACTCGGTGATCGCGCACGTCGAGGAACGCCTGCGCCGCTGAGCCGACCCCGTGAACGGGACCGGGCCCCTGGCACTGAGGTGCCAGGGGCCCGGTCGCGGGAGGTGTGGATCGGTGGATCAGATCCGCGGCATCACGGTGGTGTCCTCGAGCGAGCTGAACACGCTGCGCGCGTCGATGCCCGCCAGGGCGGGCGCCTGGGTCTCGGTGAACCGCGCCGGACCGGCGCCACCCTGCACCGGGTTGACGTTCATACCGCTCAGCGCCAGCGGCGGCACCATCGGGGACTCGCTGCGGGGCTGCGCCACACCGGGCACGGGCAGCACGAACGGCAGGCCGGCCGGCGCCGCGACGGGCAGCGACGACAGGGCGCGACCGTCCGGGGTGATACCGGCGGGCACGCTGTGCAGCGGCAGGTCCTCGACGACCGGCAGGCCCTGCGTCGCGGTGAGGTCACCGGCCAGCGGCAGGCTGCCGCCGAACGAGCGCTCGTCCGACTCCGAGGACACCGAACGGGTCAGCACCCCCGCGAAGGGCGCCGCGCTCAGGGCGGCGCGGGTCGCCTCGGCGACCGGGGGCAGGCCGTGGCGGAACACCTGCTCGAGGGTGTCGAGCCGGGGCAGCTGCTGGGTCGGCAGCTCGGCCTGCGACAGCGCGCCGACCGGCGCGGACGCCTCGGGCAGCCGGGCCTGGGACAGCGCGCCGATCGGCGCGGACGCCTCCGGCAGCTCCGCCTTCGACAGCGCGGCGACCGGCGCGGCCTTCGACAGCTCCCGCTTGCGCAGGTCGGGCTTCGGCGCGTCCAGGTCCGGCGTGTCCAGGTCCGGCGCGTCGAGGTCCGGCGTGTCCAGGTCCGGCGCCTCCGGCTTCGGGACCGCACGGGCCAGCAGGCCGCTGCCCGGCAGCTGGACCTGGTGCAGGCGGTCGAGCGGCAGACCGCGCAGCTCGCCGATCCCCGGCAGGCCCAGCGGCACGGAGTACTGGGCCAGTGCGCCCACGAGGTCCAGCGCCGGCAGCTCGGTGACCCGCATCAGGCTGTCGAGGCTCGCCGGGAGCTGGATGCCCCGGCTCGCGTCGGCGACCGGCGCGGGCTCGCCCCGGTCGTCGCCGGTGCGCACGTCGTTGCTGTCCTGCGTGTTCGTGGTGGCGGTGCCGAGCACCTCCACCGGGATGCCGAACAGGCGGGCGAACGCCTCGGTCGGCGCTTCGACGTCGTAGGAGGTGACCGAGCCGCTGCCCTCGGTGGTGGTCACGCCACCGGACTTGCTGCTCGACCGGCTGGCGGTCGCGGCGTCCGCGAGACCGGCGACGGTCACGGCGTCACCGTGCACCGACGGCGTGAGCGCGGCGGGCGCGGTGAGCAGGTTGCCCGACCACGCGCTGTCCTCGGCGGAGGTCAGGTGCCGGCCACCGGCGATCAGGCCGGTGGTGTTGTCCGTCCGGGACTCGCCGTTGCCCGCGGCGGTGACGGCGTCGCCGAACACCTGCAGCGGGATCGACGGCTGCGCGCCGATGCCGTTGCCCGAGAACGACGCGTCGTCGCCGGAGGTCTGCACGTCGCCGCCGGAGTGCGAGCCGAACTGGTTGCGGCTCTCCGACTCGACGTTGCTGCCCGCGCCGATGGCGCTGCCGAACACCTGCGGCGAGGACGCCTCGGGCAGCGACAGCACGTTGCCCGACAGCGAGCCCTCGTCGCCGGTGGTGGTGGCCGCGCCGCCGGAGCGCGAGTCGAGCTTGCTGTCGGTCTCGGCCGAGCCGTTGCCGACCGCGACCGCGGAGTCGCCGAAGACCTGAGCCGGGTTCGAGGTGGGGACGTGCACGATGTTGCCCGACGCGGAGCCGTGCTTGCCGTTGGCCGTCGGCGCGTTGCCGAGGTCGATCTCGGTGTCGCTGTCGGTCCTCGACGTCGGGTTGGCGACCACGCCGCCCGCGTTGCCGAACACCTGGCCGCCCAGCGCGGTCGGCGCGGACACCACGTTGCTGGAGACGGTGCCGTTGTCGTCGACGCTGGTCGCGACCTTGCCGGAGCGCACGGTCTTGTTCTCGGTGGCCCGGCCGGTGGGCGTGCCCGCCGCGCCTACGCCGTTGCCGAACGCCTCGGCGGGCGCGCCGAGCGGCACCTGGCCGATGTTGCCGGAGCCGACCGCGTCGTTGCCGGTCGTGCCGTTGTAGCCGCCGGAGTCCGCGACGACGTCGTTGTGGCAGTCCGCGTCGGCGATGCCGCCACCGGCCACGCCGTTGCCGCACAGGTCGGCCGCGCCGGCCGGCGGCAGGTTCGCCGCGTTGGCCGACAGCACGGACCGGTCGCCGTTGGTGTAGGTGTCGCCGCCGGAGACCGCGGTCGCCTCGTTCGAGTGCCGGGCCGACGTGGTGCCCACGCCCGAGACCGAGTTGCCCGCGCCGGAGACCGGCAGGGCGACGGGCGCGTCGGCGAAGGTGCCGGACAGCACCGCGTCCTGGCCGGAGGTGTAGCTGTTGCCGCCCGCTTCGGCGTCGTGCGCCATCGCGTTGGCGACCTGCGCGTTGCCGCCGCCGGCCACGGCGTTGTCGCCCGCGGCGACAGGGCCGGCGAACGCGGGCTGGACCACGTTGCCCGCGAGGGTGCCGTCGTCGCCCGTGGTGGACGACCACATCGGGAGGTCGGTCCGGTCGCGCTGGGTGGTGCCCGCGTCGGCGGACGCCCGGTTCTCGGTGGCGGTGTCCGCGTTGCCCGCGGCGCCGACGCCGTTGCCGGTGACCGCGACGACCGGTGCGACCGGTGCGCCGAGGACGTTGCCGGCGCCGGTGCCGCGCTCGCCGGTGGTGCTCAGCGAGCCGGTGGCCTGGGCGTCGTTCGACGACGAGGCCCCGCTGAAGGAGTTGCCGCCCGCGGCGACCGCGTTGTTGGTCACCTGCGCGGGCACCGCGCCCTGCACGGCGGCGATGTTGCCCGACAGCGAGCCGTCCTCGCCCGAGGTGTGGACGCGGTCGCCCGCGACCGCGCGCTGGTAGGACGTGGCGTGCGACTCGGCGTTGGCCAGGACCGCGACGGCGTTGCCGTTGACCTGGGGCGAGACGGCGGCGGCGGCGTGCGCCACGTTGCCGGACAGCGTGCCGCGCGAACCGTCGGCCCTGATCTCGCCGGCGCTGGTGGCCGACTGGGTGCACACGCCGTCGCTGTAGGCGTTGCCGCCGGCGGCGACCGCGTTGCCGCAGACGCTGACCGGCACGACCACGTCGGCGTCGGCGGTGTTGCCGCGGGTCAGGCCCGTGGCCTCGACGCCCGCCGTCCGCTCCTGCGCGGTGCGGACCAGGGGGTTGGCCGGGACGGCGACGTCGCGGACGGGCAGGTCGGCCGCGCTCGGCGTGCCGATCTCCTCGTGGATGGTCGGCAGGTCGTGGTTGCCGACCAGGGTGCCCAGGTTGTTGTGGTCGACGTCGACCGGCACGCGCACCTTCGCGTCGAGCGGGTTCGGTTTCGCGTCGGGGTTGACGTTCTCCTGGGCTGAAGCGATGCCCGTGCCGAGCATCAGCAAACCACCAGTGACAAGTGCGGTCTGGAGACCGCGCTTGGCCCAGGTTTGCATGGGTTCTCCTTCTTCCGGTGTCCCTTGCGGGAGGTGAGGGGTGGTCGGACGCGGCGACCGCGTCGGGGGCGACGACCACCCGGGTCTGTTCTTCAGGGGGAGCGCGGCATCTCGACCGGTGTGGGAGCGCACGCGAGCGGCGCGACGGTCGAGCACCGGGTCAGCTCGTCGATGAGCTGCCGCGGACCGCGCGCTGTGGTCAGTCGGGCGTGCTGCCGGGCTGCTTGCCCGGCGTCACGGTGTTCCGCTCGGTGGCGGGGGACGAGGCCCGGGCCACCGCGGGGTCGAGGCGGTCGGCGGAGGCGGCCGTGTACGAGCCGTTGCCGCCGCCGGAGGAGCCGGAGCCGTCGCCACCGCAGGAGCAGTGGGCCGGCGCGCCGAGCGGCGCGAACGGCATGGACGGCAGTCCGGACGGGTCTCCCGGCAGGGAGGGCCCGTCGTCGCCGGACGGCGCGACGACCTGCGGCCGCGGCGCGTCCAGCCAGGATCGGCTGAGCTTGCCGAACACCCCCTGCACCACCGGGGTGCCGGCGGGAACCGGCACGGCGGTGGCGGCCGGGGTGGTCTCGGTGACGTGCCGCGTCACGGTGCCGCCGACGACCACGTCGACGGGCGCCTGCTCGGACGCGGGGTGCCGGAACCAGTCGCGCACGCCCCCGACGGTGTCGCGGATGTCCTCCGCGACCCGACGCAGGTCGGGCGGGCTCGGCTCGGGCACCCGGGGGGTGCTCAGCGCCGTGTCGAGGTCGTGCACGGCCCGGCCGACCGGGGCCAACGCGGCCTCGACCGGGCCCTCCGCCGCACGTGGCGGCAGCGAGTCGTGCGCGATCCCGGTGACCGGGTCGACGACCGGGATCTGCGCCGACGCCGCCGTGGCGGACAACGCCCAGGCCGCGGCGGTGCCGGCCAGGGTGCCGCCGACGACCAGCAGGGCGCGGGAGAGCAGCCGCCGAACGCGGCCCGCCCCCGTTCCCGCTCGCTGGTCAACGCACGACATCGCTGGAACCTCCGCCGAAGAGCACTGGGATTCGCCGGCGACGTGATCGAGGTGATCAAGCCGACGACGAGAGACTGCCAGCAGGCGAGGCGCGGGCGCACTCCATTCACACCTGGTTCGCCGGATCGTGTGACGAACACACTGTGTTCCCGACCGTGACGGTGAGTGATCAGACGCGCTTGAGGACCCTGGCCGCGCCGGCGGCGGCCGTGGACGCCAGGATCCAGCCGACCGCGATCAGGGTGCTGGAGATCCACTGCGAGGCGCCGCTGAACTTCCACTTGCCGTCCTGGCCGAGGTCCACGATCGGGATCAGCAGGTCCATCGACAGCAGCCAGGCGTTCCAGGACGGCGACTCGTCCTCGTTGAGCTTCGGCATCTCGTGCCCGAGGAACCAGGCCGTGCCCACCAGCCAGAACGCGGTCAGCCAGGCGATCGCGAGCCACGGCCGGTAGCCGTAGCCGACCGTCCAGCGCTGCAGGAAGCCCCAGACCCGGCCGGCCACGCCGAGCTCCGAGTAGCGCCGGTGCTGCTTCTCCAGCTGCACGAGCTGCGCCAGCTCCTCCTCGCCGCCGTCGCGGTACACCGCGGCCAGCTGCTCGTAGGGTCCGGGCGCGAAGTCCGGCTGCACCTCGCGCAGCCAGCGCAGCCGGGTGCGCACGTCCACGTGCGGCGTGGACGAGATCGAGCTGAACGTGAAGTCCTCCACGTCGACGCCGCCGGTGGCCGCCCACAGCCCCGGCCCGTCCATCACGGTCGCCGCGCCGACCCGCGTCAGCACGACCCGGCCCACCGGGATCCGGTCCTCCGAGAGCCTCAGCACGAGCTGGCTCACCGTGAGGCCGTAGGCGTTCAACGCGATGTCGCTGCCCGGACCGCCCAGGCGCGCGCCCGCGAACGTGGCCATCTTGCCGACCTCGGCGAGCCTGATCCGGACGCCGCCCGCGGCGGTGAACCCGTGGCTGCACAGGAAGTCCTTGCCGATGGTGGCCACGCGGGCGTCCAGCGACGGCTTCACCGTGCCGTCGGGGCGGCGGCGTGGCGCGAGCAGGGACGCGCCGGAGCAGTCGAGGGTGGAGCCGATCTCGGCGTTCTGCAGGCGCAGCGAGCCGCGGGCGCGCAGGTCGCGGAGGAACAGCGTGCCGCCGACGCGCAGCCGGTCGGCGAACAGGACGTCGATGCCCGGCCCGTGCAGCTCGACGCCGGACAGGGACGCGCTCCCCCGCACGTGCGCGTCCACCAGGCGCACCTGGCCGTAGGCCTTCAGCGCGGCGTCGCGCTCGCCGTCGCCGTGGAAGCCGCCGTTGACCGCGCCGCGCGCTTCGAGGTCGCCGCGCACCTGGATGCCGTCCGCGTGCAGGGCGACCGGGATGCGCTGGACGACCTCGCCGGTGTCCTCCGCCTGGTCCTCCACCGCGTCCCGGCGGCCGATCACCGCGCCGGACAGCCGCAGGTAGCCGCCGATCTCGGCGTTGGGCAGGCGGACCGTGCCGGAGGAGGTGAAGCCGTCGTCCAGCTCGACGTTGCCCTCCACCCGCATCCGGTCGGCGACGAGCGCGGCGGCCTCGTCGGCGGTGCCGCGCGGGATCACCAGGACCGGTCGGTCGACGACGCTGGCGTGCAGGCGGGCGCCGGAGAACACGGCGCTGCCGCCGATCCGCGCGCCGTCGAGCAGGATGCGGCCCTCGGCGGTGAACCGGCCGCCCTCGGCGTCGCAGAACAGGGTGCCCGCGATGGCGACGCCGGTGGCGTCCAGGGCGTTCTGGCCGGCGTTGAGCAGGCGGGCGCCGCCGAGGTGCACGTTGCCGCCGACGTCCGCGCCGCGCAGCCGCACCTCGCCGCCCGCGCGCAGCGCGATGGCCTGCAACGAGCCGGACAGGCGGATGCGCGCGGCGAGCAGGGCGTGGTCGCCGCCCCGGTTCCGCAGCACGGCGCCGGCCAGCCGGAACGTGCCGTCGACCGAGGCGTCGGTCAGGTCGACCACGCCGTCGCTGGTGAAGCCCGCCTCCAGCACCAGGTCGCTGCCGACGCGCAGGTTGCGGCCCCACAGGCCGGGCACCTTGCAGCCGCGCATGCGCAGGCCGACCAGGCGGGCCATGCGCAGGTCCGGCGGCCGTTCGAAGGAGCAGTCCAGGAAGTCGACCACGTGGTCGACCCGCGCGCCCTCCAGCGCGAACGAGCCGACGACGTTCGCGCCGACCAGCCTCAGCGCGGCGGTCCGCGGGCCGCCCTCGGTGAGCAGCCCGGACAGCAGCTCGCCGCGGACCGTGCGCTCGCGCTGGGGCCTCCTGGGGTCGAACCGCAGCGAACGTCCGGCGGCGAACGCGGCGCGGACGGCGTCCTCGGCAGTCTCCTCGGCGGTCACGCCTGCGATCCGATCACCCGCCACGCCGGTTCCGCCGGCGTTTGCCGCAATCCGAAACGTGGCTTTCGACATGCACCCGACCGTCTCCGACCGGCCCACTCGCGAGGATCGGTGCGGCTACCGTGATCGGCGTGACCAGGAGTGATGAGATCAGCGAGAGGGTGCCGCGGATGCTGCGCGTCTCGGCTGCCCTGAGTTGGCGGTTCGTGGCCGTGGTCGCGGCGCTCTACGTGGTGTTCCACGTGGTCGGGTTCATGGCCACGATCGTCATCCCGACCGGGGTGGCGCTGCTGCTGGCGGCGCTGCTGTCGCCCGCGGTGTCGCAGTTGAACCGGGCGGGCATCCCGCGCGGCGTGGCCACGGGCGTGGTGCTCGTCGGCGGCATCGCGGTCGTGGGCGGCGTGCTGACGTTCGTGATCACCGAGTTCTCCAAGGGCCTGCCGCAGCTGCAGGAGCAGGTCAGCGCGAGCCTGGACACCATCCGCGGCTGGCTCAAGGACGGGCCGCTGCACCTGAGCGACGTCCAGCTCCAGCAGTACCTGGACCGGGTGGTGGAGACGGTCAAGGAGAACCAGACCGAGATCACCTCGGGGGCGCTCACCACGGCGGCCACCGTCGGCGAGCTGCTGACCGGGCTGATCCTCGCCCTGTTCACGCTCATCTTCTTCCTGCACGACGGTGACGCGATCTGGCGGTTCCTGATCCGGATCGTGCCGCGCGACGTGCGCGGTCGGGCCGACGTGGCGGGGCGGCGCGGTTTCGCCTCGCTCGTGTCGTACGTGCGGGCGACCGCGCTGGTGGCGGTCGTGGACGCGGTCGGCGTCGGCATCGGCCTGTGGATCGTGGACGTGCCGCTGGTGGTGCCGCTGTCGGCGCTGGTGTTCCTCGGCGCGTTCATCCCGATCGTGGGCGCGGTGATCACCGGCGCGGTGGCGGTGCTGGTGGCGCTGGTGGCCAACGGGCCGATCGAGGCGCTGATCATCCTGGCCGTGCTCATCGGCGTGATGCAGCTGGAGAGCCACGTGCTGCAACCGCTGCTGCTGGGGCGCGCGGTGAAGCTGCACCCGCTGGCCGTGGTGCTGGCGATCACCACCGGCCTCGTCGTGGGCGGCATCGCGGGCGCGCTGCTGTCCGTGCCGCTGCTGGCGGTGCTGAACTCGGGGATCAGGTCGTTGCTGTCGGAGTCGGACCGGGACGTGGAGCCGCGCCAGGTCGACGTGCTGGAGCCGCAGGAGAGCGGTCCGGTCGACACGGGCGGTGAGCGCGTCGACGACGAAGGAGTCGTCGACCGGATCCAGGACGCCCTGTCGGACGACACCGACCGCGGGCGCCCGGACGCCGGGCGGCCGTAGTCAGGCCATCTCGACCAGGTTGCGGCCGTAGCCCTTGGCCGCGAGCAGCGCGGCGTCGGCGGCCACCAGCAGGTCCGGCAGCTCGTAGCCGAACCGCTGGGTGGTCGCCACGCCGATGCTCACGGTGAGGCCGGTGAGCAGGTGCTCCCGGCCGTCCGTGCCGACGGTGGGCACGGCCAGGCCGGCCACGGCGTGCCGCACGCGCTGGGCGACGGACCGGGCGACGGCGGGCTCCGCGTCCGGCAGGAGCACGACGAACTCCTCGCCGCCGAAGCGGCCGACCAGGTCGCCGCGCCGGACCGTGCCGGTCAGCAGCAGGGCGACCGCGCTGAGCGCCGAGTCGCCCGCCAAGTGGCCGACCTCGTCGTTGACCCGCTTGAAGTGGTCGAGGTCGAGCAGCATCACGGCCATCGGCCGCTCGCGCGCCCGTGCCTTGGACAGCTCGTACCGGGCCCGGCTGTCCCAGTGCACGGCGTTGGCCAGGCCGGTCTTCGCGTCGCGCTGGGCCGAGCGCCGCCACTGCGGCAGCTGCGCCGCCCGTTCCAGCAGGGCCAGCGGCGGGCCGGCCATCAGCGCGTGCACCGGGGTGGTGACGGCGACGAAGCCCATCAGGCCGCCGATGCTCACCGCGACGATGCCGAGCACCACGTCGATCGGCTCGCCGATGACCTCCTCGCCGCGGGCGCGCGGGCTGCGCAGCTTCAGGCCGGTCGCGATCACGCCGGCGCGGAGCACCAGCAGCACGGTCGCGCCGAGCACCATGACGACGAGGTCCGTGCGCGGCTCGGCCCAGCCGATGACGTAGCGGGTGGCGAACACGGCCAGCGTGGTCGCGGACAGCGTGAACACCCAGCGGTGCGACTCGGGGCGCTGGGTCAGCACGCCGTGCAGCGCGGGGCCGAAGAGGAGCAGGACGAGCAGGTTGCACGGCAGCGCGACCAGGCCCGCGGTGAGGTAGCACAGGTGGGCGGCCCACGGGTTGCGCGCGGCCTCGCCCGCCCGGTGGCTGTAGATCGAGCTGCCGATGATCACCGCGCCGGCGGTGCCCGCGATCGCCGCGAACCGGCCGACCTCGCCGGGCGAGGGCTGCGGCGACGTGACGATCGCGTAGACCACGACGGCCAGCGCGAGCAGGTCCACGAGCAGCCAGTAGGCCAGCGCGGAGCGCTTCAGCGTCCACAGTGGCCAGTGGCGCACGCTCGGCCCTCCCTCGCCGCAGCAGCCCGCCGACGTGATCCCCACCCCCGGAGACGATCAGACCCGTGAGATCACGCTCGGTGACTCCCGCCAGCCTTCCACATGTGTCGGTATCGGAACAGACGGCCACCTGGGGGTTAGCTACGCCACTCCGACACGGCAATATTGGGGGTGAAGGGAGCACACCGTGCACACAAAGCCATCCGACCAGGGGACAGCGGCCATGGAGGACCCGGTCGCGCACCTCTGGCGGGGAACGGTAGCGCTACGCGTAGTGACGTTCCTGTTCGCTTTGGGCAACGTGATCGTCCAGCACAACTACTACGAGCGCCAGTGGCTCGCGTGGGCGACGATCGCGGCGATGGCCCTCTGGTCGGTGTTCACCATCCAGGCGTACAGCCGGGAGAGCGGGCGTCGGACGTGGATCGTGGTGGCGGACGTCGCGGTCACGTGCGGCCTGATGTCCCTCTCTCCGCTGATCATGACGGATGCTCAGTTCCTGTTCGACGTCCCGCTGATCACCACGATCTGGGCGGCCGGGCCGCCGGTGGCGGCGGGCGCGCTCGGCGGGCAGGTCGCGGGCGCGGTGTCCGGGTTCGCGGTCGGCCTGAGCACCTACCTCAACCGGGGCGGGCTCACCGTCGACCTGGTGCGGGACGTGGTCCTGTTGGCGGGCGCGGGTTTCGTGGTCGGCATGGCGTCGTCCACGGCGCGCCGCACGGCGGTGCGGCTGGCGCAGGCGTTGCGGACCGAGGCGGCCACGGCGGAGCGCGAGCGGCTGGCCCGGTCCATTCACGACGGTGTGCTGCAAGTGCTGGCCCGCGTGCGCAAGCGCGGCGCGGAGCTCGGCGGCGAGGCGGCGGAACTGGCCGAGCTGGCCGGTGAGCAGGAAGTCGCGCTGCGGTCGCTGGTGGCCGCCGCGCCGACCGAGTCCACCGTGGACGGCGACGCGGACCTGCGGCCGGCGTTGCAGCTGCTCGCCACGTCCCGGTTCCACGTGTCCACACCGGCCACCCGGGTGATGCTGCCCGCGGGCACGGCGTTCGAGCTGACCGCCGTGGTGCGCGAGGCCCTGTCCAACGTGGACAAGCACGCGGGCCCGGACGCGCGGGCGTGGGTGCTGCTGGAGGACCTCGGCGACGAGGTCGTGATCAGCGTGCGCGACGACGGCCCCGGCATCCCCGAGGGCCGGCTGGCCTCCGCCGAGGCGGAGGGGCGGATGGGCGTCGCCCAGTCCATCCGGGGCCGGGTCGAGGCGCTGCGTGGGACCCTTGAGCTGCAGACGGGGCCGGGGGAGGGCGCCGAGTGGGAGGTGCGGGTCTACAGATGAGCGTGTCCGTGATGGTGGTGGACGACCACCCGCTGTGGCGCGACGGTGTCGCGCGCGACCTGGCCGAACGCGGTTTCGAGGTGGTCGCGACCGCGGGCGACGCCGCGTCGGCCGTGCGGATCGCCCGCGCGGTGCGTCCCGACGTGGTGCTGATGGACCTCAACCTCGGCGAGACGACGGGGGTGGAGGCGACCACGATGATCACCGGGTCGCTGGAGGGCACCCGGGTGCTGGTGCTGTCCGCGAGCGGCGAGCACAGCGACGTGCTGGAGGCGGTGAAGGCGGGCGCGTCCGGTTACCTGGTGAAGTCGGCGTCGGCCGAGGAGCTGGTGGAGGCGGTGAACCGGACCGCGGCCGGTGACGCGGTGTTCACCGCCGGGCTGGCGGGGCTGGTGCTCGGCGAGTACCGGCGGATGGCCGCCACGCCCGACGACGACAAGCCGCAGCTCACCGAGCGCGAGACCGAGGTGCTGCGGCTGGTGGCCAAGGGCCTGACGGCGCGGCAGATCGCGAACCGGCTGGTCATCTCGCACCGCACGGTGGAGAACCACGTGCAGTCCACCCTGCGCAAGCTGCAACTGCACAACCGCGTCGAGCTGGCGCGGTACGCGATCGAGCACGGGCTCGACGTCGAGCCGGAGGGCTGACCCATGACCGACCCCAGGGACTTCCGGGTGTCCGACGCCGAGCGGGAGCACGTCGTCGGCCTGCTGCAGAAGGCGATCGGCCGCGGCCTGATCACGCTGGACGAGTTCACCGAGCGCACCGACACGGCGCTGGCCGCGCGGACCCGCGGCCAGCTCAACGCCGTGCTGCTGGACCTGCCGGGCATGGTGCACAACGAGCAGGTGCTCGCCGTGCCCGCCGACCGGCAGGAGCTGAAGGCGACCATGTCGACGGTCAACCGCAAGGGCAACTGGACGGTGCCGCGGCAGCTCGTCGTGCGCAGCCGGATGGGGTCGACGGACCTGGACTTCCGCGAGGCGTCCATCCCGCACGCGGTGGTGGACATCGAGCTGGACGTGACGGCCGGTTCGGTGAAGCTGGTGCTGCCGGAGGGCGCGACGGTCAACGCCGACGGCGTGGAGCTGGCCGCGAGCAACCTGAAGGACAAGGTCGGCACGGGCGTGAACGGCCGACCGCACTTCGTCGTGCACGGCCTGGTGCGCGCGGGCAACGTGGAGATCAAGAAGAAGACCCGCTGGTTCCGGCACGCCTGACCCCGTCGTGCGCTCCGGCCGTCGCGCGGTGAGGATCGTGGGGTGCACTGCCTCGTCACCGGCGCGACCGGCTACCTCGGCGGACGGCTCGTGCCCCGGCTGGTCGCGGCGGGCCACCGGGTCAGGTGCCTGGTCCGCGACCCGCGCAAGCTGCGGGACGTGCCGTGGGCCGGGCAGGTCGAGGTCGTGCGCGGCGACGTGCTCGACCCGGCCTCGCTGGACGCCGCGATGCGGGACGTCGACGTCGTGCACTACCTCGTGCACTCGTTGAGCGATCCGGACTTCGTCGACGCGGACCGGCGTGCCGCGGAGAACACCGCGCGCGCCGCGGCGGACGCGGGGGTGCGGCGGATCGTCTACCTGGGCGGACTGCACCCGCCGGGCGTGGCGCTGTCGCCCCACCTGGCCTCGCGCAAGGAGGTCGGGGACGTGTTCCTGCGCGGCCCGGTGCCCGCGGTGGTGCTGCAGGCGGCGGTGGTCATCGGGTCCGGCTCGGCGAGCTTCGAGATGCTGCGCTACCTCGCCGAACGCCTGCCGGTCATGGTCACGCCGCGCTGGGTGCGCAACCGGGTCCAGCCGATCGCGGTGCGGGACGTGCTGCGGTACCTGGTCGACGCGGTGGGGCTGCCGGCCGAGGTGAACCGGACGTTCGACATCGGCGGCCCGGACGTGCTGACCTACCTGGAGATGATGCTCCGGTACGCGGAGGTGGCCGGGCTGCGCCGGCGGCGCGTGCTGCCGGTGCCGGTGCTCACGCCGCGCCTGTCCGCGCACTGGGTCAACCTGGTCACGCCGGTGCCGCGGTCGATCGCGTCGCCGCTGATCGAGTCGCTGGTGCACGAGGTGGTGTGCCGGGAGCACGACATCGAGGCGTACCTGCCGGGCGCGAACACCGGCTACGACCGGGCGGTGGCGCTCGCGCTGGCGAAGGTCCGCGACGCGGACGTGGAGACCCGCTGGTCGGGGGCGTCGGTGCCGGGCGCGCCCGCCGACCCGCTGCCGTCCGACCCCGACTGGTCCGGCGGCTCGTCGTACGTGGACGTGCGGGAACGGCGGACCGCCGCGTCACCGGAGCGGCTGTGGCAGGTCGTGGAGGGCATCGGCGGCGAGCACGGCTGGTACTCGTTCCCCCTGGCCTGGGCGGTGCGCGGGTGGCTCGACCGGCTGGTCGGCGGTGTCGGGCTGCGGCGCGGGCGGCGTGACCCCCGGCGCCTGCACGTCGGCGAGGCGCTGGACTTCTGGCGGGTGGAGGAGCTCGACCGGGGACGGCTGCTGCGGTTGCGCGCGGAGATGCGGGTGCCGGGGCTGGCCTGGCTGGAGCTGCGGGTCGCGGCGGCCGACGGCGGCGGGTCGACCTACCGGCAACGGGCGGTGTTCGTGCCGCGCGGGCTGGCCGGGCACGTGTACTGGTGGCTGGTGTGGCCGTTCCACGGGGTGGTGTTCGGCGGCATGGCCCGCAACATCACCTGTGAAGCTGAACTTACGAGTGAATTCAGAAAGTCCTGATGGACTGCACAAGAGGGTGGGAGCACACTCGCACGCATGAAGGCACTGGTCAAGGCGACCGCCGGGCCGGGGTTGTCGTTGACCGACGTCCCGGACCCCACCCCCGGCACCGGTGACGTGGTGGTCCGGGTCCTGCGCACCGGCATCTGCGGCACGGACCTGCACATCGACTCGTGGGACGAGTGGGCCGCGCACAACATCAGCGCGCCGCTCGTGCTCGGGCACGAGTTCGTCGGCGAGGTGGTCGAGACGGGCGCCGCGGTGACCGGGGTGAAGGTCGGCGACCTGGTCAGCGGCGAGGGCCACCTGGTCTGCGGCACGTGCCGCAACTGCAAGGCGGGCCGCCGGCACCTGTGCGCCAAGACCCGCGGCCTCGGCGTGCACAGCGACGGCGCGTTCGCGCAGTACGTGGTGCTGCCCGAGCAGAACGCCTGGGTGCACCGCGCGCCCGTCGACCTGGACGTGGCCGCGATCTTCGACCCCTTCGGCAACGCCGTGCACACCGCGCTGTCGTTCCCGGTCATCGGCGAGGACGTGCTGATCACCGGCGCCGGCCCGATCGGGATCATGGCGGCGGCCGTGGCCAAGCACGCGGGCGCGCGCAACGTCGTCATCACGGACGTCAGCGAGCACCGGCTGGACCTGGCCCGCAAGGTCGGCGTCGACCTCGCGCTCGACGTCACCGAGCGCACGATCGCCGACGCGCAGACCGAGCTCGGCATGTCCGAGGGCTTCGACGTCGGCATGGAGATGTCCGGCAAGCCGGTCGCGCTGCAGGAGATGATCGGCAACATGGCGCACGGCGGCCGGGTCGCCATCCTCGGCCTGCCCGCCGAGGAGTTCGCGGTCGACTGGAGCAGCGTCGTGCTCAAGATGCTCCAGATCAAGGGCATCTACGGCCGGGAGATGTTCGAGACCTGGTACTCGATGTCCGTGCTGCTGCAACGCGGCCTCGACCTGTCGCCGGTGATCACGCACCGGTTCGACTACACGGCCTTCGACGAGGCGTTCGCGACGGCGCGCGAGGGCAAGTGCGGCAAGGTCATCCTCGACTGGACGGGAGCTCACTGATGTACGGCGCGATGCGCGAGGACCTGCGGACCGGCCTGGACGAGATCCGCGCGGCCGGGCTCTACAAGGCGGAACGGGTGATCGGCACGCCGCAGAACGCCGCCGTGCGCGTCGGCTCCGGCGCCGAGGTGCTGAACTTCTGCGCCAACAACTACCTGGGCCTGGCCGACCACCCGCGGCTGGTCGAAGCCGCGCACGAGGCGTTGGACCGGTGGGGCTTCGGCATGGCGTCCGTGCGGTTCATCTGCGGCACGCAGGAACCCCACAAGGAGCTGGAGCTGCGGCTCTCGCAGTTCCTGGGCACCGAGGACACGATCCTCTACAGCTCGTGCTTCGACGCCAACGGCGGCCTGTTCGAGACCCTGCTCGGCGCGGACGACGCGATCATCTCCGACGAGCTGAACCACGCGTCGATCATCGACGGCGTGCGGCTGTCCAAGGCCCGCCGGTACCGCTACAAGAACCGGGACATGGACGACCTGGAGCGGCAGCTCAAGGACTCCGCCGACGCCCGCTACCGGCTGATCGCGACCGACGGCGTGTTCTCCATGGACGGCTACCTCGCGCCGCTGGACGAGATCTGCGACCTGGCCGAGCGGTACGACGCGCTGGTGATGGTCGACGACTCGCACGCGGTCGGCTTCACCGGCCCGAACGGTCGCGGCACCCCCGAGCTGTTCGGCGTGCAGGACCGGGTGGACATCGTCACCGGCACGCTCGGCAAGGCGCTGGGCGGCGCGTCCGGCGGCTACACCTCCGGGCGGGCGGAGATCGTGGAGATGCTGCGGCAGCGGTCGCGGCCGTACCTGTTCTCCAACTCGCTGGCGCCGTCGATCACCGCCGCCGCGATCGCCGCGCTCGACCTGCTCAGCTCGTCCGGCGAGCTGCTGACCAGGCTGCGCGAGAACACCGCGCTGTTCCGCTCGCGGATGACCGAGGCGGGCTTCGACCTGCTGCCGGGCGAGCACCCGATCATCCCGGTGATGATCGGCGACGCGGCCGAGGCGTCCCGGATGGCCGACCTGCTGCTGGAGCAGGGCATCTACGTGATCGGCTTCTCGTACCCCGTCGTGCCGCACGGCAAGGCGCGGATCCGGACCCAGATGTCGGCGGCCCACTCGACCGACGACGTGAACCGCGCCGTGGACGCGTTCATCGCGGCCCGCGACCGGATGTGAGGGCTCACTTCTTGCCGCCGGGGCCCCAGATGCCGGCGAACACGAGCAGGATCGCCGACACCAGGATCGTGAGGGTCACCACGACGCCGTTCATCTCCGGCTCGCCCGCCCGGGCGCTGGGCACGACGAAGCCGAACACGACCAGCACGAGCAGGCCGAGACCGGCGATGATCGATTCCGTGGCGCGGAGCGAACGCATGGCTCTTGGTACCGCACGCGGGCTGGGCGTGCACGTCGTGACGACGTACCCGTGATCGACCCACGACGGCTGCGGGTGCTGCGCGCGCTCGCCGACCACGGCACCGTGACGGCGGCGGCGCAGGCCCTGCACCTCACGCCGTCCGCGGTGTCGCAGCAGCTGGCCGCCCTGGAGTCCGAGGTGGGGCACGAGCTGCTGCGGCGGCGTGGCCGGCGGGTGTCGTTGACCGCCGCCGGCGAGCTGCTGGTCCGGCACGCCAACGCGGTGGCCGCGGAGCTGGAGCGGGCGCAGGCGACGCTGGCCGCGTTCACCTCCGGCGCGACCGGGCGGGTCGAGGTCGGCAGCTTCGCGTCGGCGATCACGCAGGTCGTCGCGCCCGCGCTGGCCGCGCTGCGGGTGACCGCGCCGGACGTGACGCTGCGGGTGCGCGACGTGGAGGGGCACGCCAGCGTGCCGCTGCTGCTCGACGGCGAGATCGACCTGGCGATCACCGAGGAGTACCGGCTGCGCACCGACGACCGGCGGCTGACCCGGTTCCCGCTCTACACCGAGCCGTTCGACGTGGTGCTGCCGCCGGCGCACCCGTTGGCCGGTCGGGCGGAGGTGGACCTGGCCGACCTCGCGGACGACGACTGGGTCGTGACGCTGCCCGGCAACCCGGTGCGCGACGTCGTGCAGCTGGCGTGCGAGGACGCCGGTTTCGCGCCGCGGATCACGCACACGTCCGACGACTTCCGGGCCATCGGCGCGTTGGTGCGGGCGGGCGCGGGGGTGGCTCTGGTGCCCCGCAACGCCGTGCGCGGCGTGCCCGTGCGCGGCACGGCGCCGTTGCGGCGGGTGGTCGCGGCCGTTCGCCGGGGCAGCGAGGACCACCCGTTGATCCAGCTGGTCCGGGACGCCCTGCTGGACGCCGTCGGTCAGTGAGGGGCGCGGGCCGCCAGCTTCGCCGACGCCGGGTCCGCCGCCGCCACCGCGCCGCGGGCTGCCAGCTGGCACAGGTCGAAGCTGGTCGAGGCGAGCTTCGCGCCCACGCCCGCCAGCGCCGTGTGGTTCATCGACAGGCTCGTCACGCCCAACCCGGTCAGCACGCACGCCAGCAGCGGATCGGCGGCGGCCTCACCGCAGACGCCCACCGGCTTGCCCGCGGCCGTGCCCGCGTCGCCGACCAGCTTGATCAGCCGCAGCAGGGCGGGCTGCCACGGGTCGTTGAGCGCGGCCACCGCGCCGACCTGCCGGTCCGCCGCGAACACGTACTGGGCCAGGTCGTTGGTGCCGATGGAGACGAAGTCGACCGCGGCCAGCACCTCGTGGGCGCTCAGGGCCGCCGCCGGGATCTCGATCATCACGCCCGCGCGCCGGATGCCGGCCGCGCGCGCCCGTTCGGCGAACCACGCGGCCTCGGCGGCGGTGGCGACCATCGGCGCCATCACCGACACGTCGGCGTCGGTGTCGGCGGCCGCGAGCGCGATCGCTTCGAGCTGGCGTTCCAGCACGTCGGGGCGGTCGAAGGCGACCCGGAGGCCGCGCACGCCCAGGGCGGGGTTCGGCTCCGGCTCGGGCGCCAGGAACGGCAGCGGCTTGTCCGCGCCCGCGTCCAGCGTGCGGACCACGACGGGCTTGCCCGCGAACGGCGCCAGCACCGCCGCGTACGCCTCGCGCTGCTCGGCCACCGACGGCTCGGTCGCGGCGGACAGGAAGCAGAACTCGGTCCGGAACAGGCCGACGCCCTCCGCGCCACCGGCCGCCGCCGCGACCGCGTCGGCGGGGGAGCCGACGTTGCCGAGCACCTTCACCCGGTACCCGTCGCGCAGCACGCCGACGCCGTTCCACTCCGCCCGGCCCGCGACGTGCGCCGCGCGGACCGTGCCGTCGGAGGCCTGCACCACGCCGGTGTCGCCGTCCACGAGCAGGGCGGGCACGTCGAGGTCGAGCACGCCGCGGCACGCCACCACGGCCGGGATGCCGAGCGACCGGGCCAGGATCGCGGTGTGCGAGGTGGGTCCGCCCTCCTCGGTGACCAGGGCCAGCACCTTGGCCGGGTCGAGGCCGGCGGTGTCGGCGGGGGCCAGGTCGCGGGCCACCAGCACGGACGGCGAGGCGAGCGACGGCACACCGGGCGCGGCCACGCCGAGCAGTTCGGCGACCAGCCGGTCGCGGACGTCGCGGACGTCGCGGGCCCGTTCGGCCATGTACCCGCCCGCCGCTTCGAGTGCCGTGATGAACCCGCCGGCGGCCTGGTGCACGGCCCGTGCGGCGGGCAGGGAGTCGGACGTGACCAGCTTCTCGGCCTGGGACAGCAACGCGGGGTCGGCCGCCATCGCCGCCGTGGTCTCCAACACGTCCTTCGCGTCACCGCTCGCCGCGGCGGCCCGTTCGCGCAACCGGGCCACCACCACCTCCGCCGCGGGCCTGATCCGCGCCGCCTCGGCCACCGGATCCGCCGGCGCGGGCCCGACCGGCGGTTCCCCCAGGGGCTCGGCGACCCGGACCACGGGCCCCGACGCCCGCCCGGAACTCACCCCGACACCACTCAGCCGCGCACTCGACATGGTCTAGACCATACCCTCAGGTCGACGGGACGTGAAGGACAAGCCAACGCCACCGACCCCGAACCCGCTACCCGGCCCGCGACATCGGCAGCCCGGCCATGGCAGCAGCGCCCAGCCACGCCAGCACACGCCCACCCCTGCCCTCGCCCCGCCTTCGCCCCGGCCGGAACCGGCCGGAACTGTGCGGAAGGGCTTCGCAGGGGTCCCCGCCAAGGGGATCCCTTGCTTTCATTCTGCCGGCGAGGTCCGACATTTTCGGGTGGTCGGTGGTGCGGGTTCATCCGGTTCGCAGTTGGGCCAGGGTCGGGTAGGAGGGTTGGGCGCCGGGCGAGGTCACCGAGTGGGCGGCGACGCGGGCGGCGAAGGTGGCGGCTTCCGGTAGGGACGAGTCGGACGACAGGGCGACCGCCAGGGCGCCGGCGAACGCGTCGCCGGCACCCGTCGTGTCCACAACGGACACCGCGGGCGCGCCGACCTCGACCACACCGGACGGTGTGATGACGGCCGCGCCGCGGGCGCCCAGCGTGACCACGGCGGACTTCGGGCCCAACGCCAGCAGCCCTTCGAACGACGACGCCAGCGACGCCGCCTCGTGCTCGTTCACGATCAGCGGGTCCAGCAGCGCCATCGTCTCCGCGGGCACCTCGACCACCGGCGACAGGTTCAGCACCGGCCGGACGCCGTGGGACGCCGCCACCCGCACGGCGTGCGACACGGTCGGCACGGGCACCTCCAGGGAGCACACCAGCACCGACACGTCGTCCCAGGTCAGGGCGTCCACATCGGACACACCGAGGTCGGAGTTGGCGCCGGGGGCGACGACGATCGAGTTCTCACCGTCCGGCGTCACGGTGATGTAGGCCAAGCCCGTGGGCCGGGAGGACGTGCGCACGAAATCGGTCCGCACACCCGACGACGACAGGGAGCCCAACAACAACTCCCCGTACTGGTCCCCGCCCACCGCACCTGCGAACGCCACCGACGCGCCCAGCCGAGCGGCGGCCACGGCGGTGTTCGCGCCCTTGCCACCGGGCAGGACGACGGTGTCGCCGCCGAGCACCGTCTCACCGCCGGCGGGTCGGCGTGGCACCGAGACGACGAGGTCCGCGTTGGCCGAACCGAGCACGAGAACAGTCACGGTGGCACTGTGCCAGGTCCCGGCGTGACCGGTTCGGTACCGGGTTGAGTAGTGGTACGGATTCCGGATACACCGGATCCGGGCGACTCTGGTCACATGACCGGTACTGGGCAGGACCCGTTGACGAGGCTCGCGTACGAACTCGGGCACCTCGGCCGCCGCTTGGAGGCGGTGGGCCAGGAACTGCACCGGGTCGGCAGCGCCCAAGCGGTGACGACGTCGACCGCTCCGCTCGCCCCCGGCACGGCGGCCGCACCTACCTCCGGCACGCCCGTGACCAGCGCGCCCGTGACCAATGCGCCGGTGACCAGTGCGCCGGTGACGGGCGCGCCCGCGAGTGAGCCGACCGCGCCCGCCCCACTGCAGACCGAGCCGGCCCAGACCGCGCACGCTCCAGCCCAGACCGCGCACGCCCCGGCCCAGACCGCGCACGCCCCGGCCCAGCCGGCCGCTCCCACCTACCCGACGGCGCCCCGACCGCCCGCCCACCCGAACGGCCCGGCGGCCTACCCCGCGCCCCAGCCCGGCTACGCACCACCACCGCAGGGTCCACTCCAGGGCCCGCCGCAGGGCTGGGGCCAACCCGCCCCGTACTGGCCACCGACCCCTCCGCCGCCGCCCGGCCCCACGCTCTTCGACCGCCTCGCCAAGGACGGCGCGGGCAGCAAGCTCCTCGCCTGGGTCGGCGGCGCGGTCACGCTGCTCGGCGTCGTCCTCCTCCTGGTCCTGGCCGTCCAACGCGGCTACCTCGGCCCCCTGCCCCGCGTCCTCGGCGGCGCCGCGCTCGGCGGCGTGCTGGTCGGCCTCGGCCTGTGGCTGCACCGCACCCCGGCCGGCCGCACCGGCGCGTTCGCCCTCGCCGCCACCGGCATCGCCGTGCTCTACCTGGACGTCATCGCCGCCACCTCGATCTACGACTACCTGCCAGGAGGCGGGGGTCTGGCCACGGGCCTGCTCATCGCGGGCGGCGGGCTGCTGCTCGCGCTGCGCTGGGACTCGGCCGCCCTCGCCATCGGCGTGGTCGCGGCCTGCGCCGTGTGCGCACCCGTCCTCACGCAGGGGTTCACGCCGCTGCTCGTGGCGTTCCTGCTGGTCCTGAAGATCGCGGCGAGCCCGGTGCACCTCAAGCGCGACTGGCCGTGGCTCGCGGTCACCGCGGGCGTGCCGCCGCTGATCGCCTCGGTCCTGGTGATCGGCCGCACGGACGAGTACGCGCTGGCCGGGATCTCCTTGCTCGCCGCCGTGATCGGCGTGGCCGCCGCCGTGCTCACCATCAACGCCCGACCCGCCGACACCACCGCGCTCGCCCTCGCCGTCGGCTCGCCGCTGCCCGCCCTGCTCACCACCGCCGTCCTGGACCGCACCCTCGGCGCGGGTGTCGCCGGCGCGGTCGCGGTGCTGATGCTCGCGCTGTGGGCGGCCGGTCGGCGCTCGTTGCCGAAGAACTTCACCGCGGCCGTCGGCGCGGTCGGCGTGTTCGCGTTGTTCCAGGCCACGACGATCGCCCTGGACGGCGGCACGCGGGCCGCGGTGGTGCTGGCCGAGGCCCTGGTGCTGGCGTTCCTGGCCAAGGTCCTCGCGTCGCGCGGTCCGCTGGTCGGCTCGCTCGTGTTCGGCGCCATCGGTTTCCTGCTCACCGTCGCGCACGCCGTGCCGCCGCGACTGCTGCTGGACGAACCGTGGCGCGTGGACAGCTCGGGGTTCCTGGTGTCCGGCATGCTGACCGCGCTGGTCCTCGGGGTGCTCGTGGTCGTGCTGCCGTGGGTCGCTTCGGGCCTGGGGATCCTGGGCAGGCACCCGTTCCCGTGGATCGTCACGGGTGTCGTCCTGCTGTACGCGGCGGCCGGTGTCGTGTTGTGCGGTGCGCTGCTGGTGTCGCAGGACGTGACCGGATTCCTCTTCGGTCACTCGATCGTGACGGTGTCGTGGACGGTCGCCGCGCTGGTGCTGCTGGTGCGCGGCATCGACCGGAAGTCCCTGCGGGTGGCCGGGTTGGTGCTGGTCGGCGCGGCGGTGGCGAAGTTGCTGCTGTTCGACATGGCCGCGTTGGACGGCATCGCGCGCGTGCTCGCGTTCATCGGCGCGGGCCTCGTCCTCCTGACGGCGGGCACGCGTTACGCCAAGCTGGTGGCAACTCGGCGAATTTCGGCTGATTCGTAGCTCTCGGGATCCAAAACGGCCCGGACTGCGTCAACCTGGTGTAGAGGTCTACGTCGTCGGGGTACGACCACCGGTGCTCCGGCACCGGCAGGGGTCCGGCGTCGGTCGTTTCGCCCCCCGAGCGACCGGCGCCGGGCGCACCGCCGCCGTTGCCGCCCGTCCCGCCGCCGCGGGCGGCAGCCCGACCCCATCACCCGGTCCGGCACCAAAAGGCACCCGTCCGTAGGACGAGGGTGGATCCCAACCGCGCGGCGGTGTTCCCATCCAGCCATGTGGGGACGACGACGCACCGCAGCCCTGGGCACCGCAGCCGTCCTCCTCGCCGCCGCGCTCTCCGCCGCCGGCCAGGAGCGGTCGCACGTCGTCACCGTCGCCGGCACACCCGCGCCCCGGGCCTACGTGATCACCCACGACGGCCGGGTGCAGGTGCTCGACACCACCGACGGCCGGGTCGTGGCGAGCGCCAACACCGGCGCGTGGACCACGGGCGCGGCGGTCGCGCCGGGTGGCCGGCGGGTGTACGTGGTCAACGGCTGGGCGGGCGTGATCACGGCGGTCGACCCGGTGGCGGGCAAGGTCGTCGGCCGCATCGACGCCCGCGCGCAGCTCGCGCAGGCGGTGCTGCGCCCGGACGGCGAACGCCTCTACGTCACCGGCAGCGGCGCGGTCGCGGTGGTCGACCCGTCGACGTTCCGCCTGGTCGCGGCGATCAGGGCGGGCGGGCAGCCGCAGGGCATCGCGGTCACGCCCGACGGCCGCCGGCTGTACGTGGCCAACGCGCAGGACGGCACGGTGAGCGTGCTCGACACCGAGACCGCGAGCCCGCGGACCACGATCGACGTCGAGGGCATGCCGCAGCACGTCGCGGTCAGCCCGGACGGCGCCGCGGTCTACGTCAGCTCGCTCGACGTCGGCGAGGGCGGCGGCACCGTCTCCATGATCGACGCGCGCACCGACGAGCTGCGCTGGTCGACGCCGGTCGGCAAGGGCGCGGGCAGCATCGCGGTCACCCCGGACGGCCGCCGCGTCTACGTGGCCCTCAACCGCCGCGTGGCCGTCGTCGACACCACGACCCGCGCCGCGAAGTCGTTGCGGCTCAGGGCGAAGGCGCTGGCCATCGCGCCGGGCGACCGCCGCGTGTTCCTGTCCAGCGGCAACACCGCGACCGTGCTGGACAGCGCCGACAACCGGGTGCTGACCACGTTCCAGCTCGGCGGGTTGAACGACGGTGGCCGCGGCGTCACCGCCACGGCCATCGCGTTCGAACCGGTCGACCACTCCTGAGACGCCGACCGACCGCCTAGACGTGCTGCGGCAGCCGCTCGTCCTCCACCGGCGCCTCCTCGTGGATCGCCATCCGCTCCTGGATCCGCCGCAACGGCCCCGGGGCCCACCACGCGGCGTCGCCGAGCATCTTCATCACGGCGGGCACGAGCAGCATCCGCACCACGGTGGCGTCCAGCGCGAGCGCGAGGATCATGCCGACGCCGACGAACCGCATCATCGTGATCTGCGAGAACGCGAACGCGCCCGTCACCACGATCAGCAGCAGCGCCGCGGCCGTGATCACCCGGCCGGTCTTCGCCAGACCGGTGGTCACCGCCTCCTCGGTCGACGCGCCGCGACCGCGCGCCTCGACCATCCGGGACAGCAGGAACACCTCGTAGTCCGTGGACAACCCGAAGACCACGGCCGCCATCAGCACCACGATCCCGGACTCCAGCGGCGCGGGCGTGACGCCGAGCAGCGACGCGCCGTGCCCGTCCTGGAACACCCACACCAGCACGCCGAACGTGGCCGACAGGCTCAGCGCGCTCATCACCACGGCCTTGATCGGCAGCAGCACGGACCCGAACGCCAGGAACATCAGCACGAACGTCGCGCCGACCAGCAGCACGATCATCAGCGGCAGCTTCTCGCCGATGGCGTCGAGGCTGTCGCTCACCATCGCCGTGCTGCCGCCGACGAGCACCTCGTCACCGGGCCCGGCGAGCGCCCGCACGTCCCGCAGCGCCTGCTTGGACTCGTCGCTCAACGCGTCCTGGTCCAGCCCGGCGTTGACCAGCCACACGCCGTCGGCCGGCTCCGCCGCGACCTGCGCCTCGCCGACACCGGGCACCGCGGCGACGTCACCGACGAACTCCTGCACGGCCGCGGGCGACGGGTCGCCGGTGATCACGATCTTGAAGCCGGAGTTGGACAGCGCGGCGAAGTCCTCGTTGACCGTCTCCGCGGCGACGCGCGCCGGGTTGCCCTCGGGCAGCACCTTCTCGGTGACCTCGCCGAACTTCACGCCGAGGAACGGCGAGCCGAGCGCGAGCAGGACCAGCACGATCGGCAGCGCGAACAGCACCGGCCGCTTCATCACCCGGGCGGCGAGCCTGCGCCAGCCTGCCTCGGACGGCACCTTCGGCTGGTTGCCGGTTCCGCCGGCGGCCTTCTTGCGCCACGGCAGGGCGAGCTTGTCCACGCGGTGGCCCAGGACGGCCAGCAACGCGGGGAGCAGGGTGAGCGACACGACCGCCGCGATGGCCACCGCCGACATGCCGCCGTAGCTCAGGGACTTCAGGAAGCCGTGCGGGAACAGCAGGAGCCCGGCGAGCGCGATCACCAGCAGCGTCGCGGAGAACAGCACGGTGCGGCCCGCCGACATGACCGTCCGGCGCACGGCGTCCGGCGTGTCGCGGCCGGCGGCCAGCTCCTCGCGGAACCGGCCGACCATGAACAGGCCGTAGTCGATCGCCATGCCGAGGCCGAGCAGGCTGGCCACGTTGACCGCGAACGAGTTCACGTCGGCGACCAGCGAGACGGCGTGCAGCACGCCGAGCGAGCCCATGATCGCGAGACCGCCCACCAGCACCGGCAGCGACGCGGCGACCAGGCCGCCGAAGATGATCACGAGCAGGACGAGCACGATCGGCAGCGAGACGGCCTCGGCCTTGGTCAGGTCGGAGGCGGACATGTCGCTGATCGCCTTCTGGGTCGGCACCAGGCCGCCCACCTGCGCCTCCAGCCCGTCGACCTGGAGCCGGTCGGCGATCTGGTCGTACTGCTTGAGCTGCGTGTTCGAGTCACCCGAGGTCAGCGTGATCACGACGAGCGACTTGCCGCTCTGCGGCGACGGGAACGGCGGCTGCACCTTCAGCACGGCGTCCGCCGGGAGGTCGGCCAGCTCGCCGGCGATCTGCTGGAGCTTGGCGGGGTCGGTGGTGTTGTAGACCACCAGCACGTCGCCGCCCTGTCGGCCGAACGCGTCCTGCGCGACCTGGTTGGCCCGCGCGGCCTCGCTCGTCGGCGCCTCGTAGCCGCCCTGGCTGAGGCGGTCGAACACGCCGAGCCCCCAGATGCCGCCGACCACCGCCAGGGCCACCGTCGCGATCAACACCACCCATCTGCGGCGGTACGCCAGCGATCCCCACTTCGCGAACACGCGTCCTCCCAGGCAGATGGGTTACGGTTGGGTGAATGGCGTCAACTACGTAAACGGTGTTCACTCACCTGTCCCGAAGTTATACCCGGGTGAACGGTGTTTACAACCTGATTGGGTGACTTATGACCGAGGCCACTCGCCGTGAGCGGCTACGCGCTGAGACCGAGCGTGACATCCGGCGACAGGCCCGTGCCCTGCTCGTGGAGCACGGCCGGGACGCCGTCACTCTGCGTGCGATCGCACGTGAAGTCGGCATCACCGCCCCCGCGCTGTACCGGTACTACGACTCGCGCGAGGACCTGCTCCGCCGGCTCGCCGAGGACATCTGCACGGACCTGGCCGCCGAGCTCGACGCCGACCTCGACGGCATCGACGAGGACGACGTCAGCGCGCAGGTCTACGCGGTGTGCCGGGGCTTCCGGCGCTGGGCGCTCGCGCACCCGCAGGAGTTCACGCTGGTGTTCGCCTCCACCGAGGACGCGCTCGGCTCCTGCACCCCGGACGGCCGAGGCCAGGTCGGCGACCAGTTCGGCCGGGTGTTCCTGGAGGTCGCGGGCAGGCTGATCGCGAGCCACCCGCTGCCGGAGGACCTCGGCCACGACGCGCCGGAGAACCTGCACGCCGACCTGGCGGCGTTCCAGCAGGTGCTGCTGGCCACCGTGAACGACCGCGGCGTCGCGGTGGACGCGAGCGTGCTGCCGCTCGGCGCGGTCTACCACATCACGCAGTCGTGGGTGCGGATCTACGGTCACGTGGCCCTGGAGGTCTTCGGCCGCTTCCCGTTCGCGGTGTCCAACCCCGAGCCGATGTTCGACTCGATGCTCGCGCAGATCCTGGGAGAGATGGGTTTTCGTCACCTGACGCGTCCGTGAGCTGCGACTTCCGGGCATACCTGCTGGGCCGTTCGAGGGCTTTTCGCGTCCGCGGCGCAACCAGGGGCACCCGGGCGGGGTTGCATGTGGTGGCCGCAGCGGCGAGAACGACTCGGGGCGGGGGGATGGTGGCGGGGAAGAGTTCCGACAAGGGATCCGGCGGCGTGGCGTTAGTGGCCGCGGTGCTCGTCGTCCTCGCGGGCGCGGGCGGGGCCGGTGGCGCGGCGCTGAACTCGGGCGCGAGCGGCGGAGGCGGGGCGGCGGCCCCGGTGGAGAGCATCGGCGTCCGCAAGTGGGACGCCAAGCGCGCGGCGCGCGGCGGTGACACCGAAGGCGCGATGAGCCACCTCGGTGTCGGGATCAGCAAGCAGGCGGTCAAGCAGGAGCTCGACTGCGTGGCGAACTCGTTCGGCCAGGTGCGCGACTTCCTCGCCCAGACCCCGTGCACGTCGCTGGACCGCCTCCTGCTCGCCGTCGGCGACCAGGCGGGCAACGCGGCCGTGGTGTCGGTGGTGTGGGTGACGTTCCCGGGCCGCAACCACGCCCGGCAGTTCGACCGGGTCATCGACGTCGCGGGCTCCGGCGACGTGCAACCGCTCGGCGGCGGGGTGGTCGGCATGCCGGACGTCCGGTTCACCGCCACGCACTACTGGTCGGAGATCAAGGACACCACGATCACGATCGCCGAGTCCGAACCGGCAACCGGGCACGTCGAGCCGGACCTGCTCGACGCGATGACCGAAGTGGCCGCCCAGTTGCCCCGTCCGTGAACCGGCTGTCCGCGAACCCCGCTACAGCACCACGTTGACCAACCGGCCCGGCACGACGATCACCTTGCGCGGCGAGCCGCCGTTCAGCAGCTCGGCCACCTTCTCCTCGGCCAGCGCCGCCGCCTCCACCTCGGTCGCCGACGCCGACGCCGCCACGACCACGCGCGCCTTCACCTTGCCGTTGACCTGGATCGGGTACTCGACCGTGTCCTCGACCAGGTACTTCTCGTCCGCCGCCGGGAACGGGCCGTGCGCCAGCGAGTCGGTGTGGCCCAGCTTGGCCCACAGCTCCTCGGCGACGTGCGGGCTCAACGGCGCCAGCATCAGCGCCAGCGGCTCGGCCAGCGCGCGCGGCGCGCCGCCCGGGAAGTGCTTGGTGACGTGGTTGTTCAGCTCGATCAGCTTCGCGCCCGCCGTGTTGTAGCGCAGGTTCGCGAAGTCGTCGTGCACGCCCGCGATCGTCTTGTGCAGCAGCCGCAGCGCGTCCTCGCCCGGGTCCTCGTCGGTGACCCGCGGCTCGCCCGTGGTCTCGTCGACCAGGTTGCGCCACAGCCGCTGCAGGAACCGCTGCGCGCCGACGACGTCCTTGGTCGCCCACGGCCGCGAGACGTCCATCGGGCCCATCGACATCTCGTACAGCCGGAACGTGTCGGCGCCGTACTTCTCGCACATCTCGTCCGGCGTGACGACGTTCTTCAGGCTCTTGCCCATCTTGCCGTACTCGCGCTTGACCTCTTCGCCGTCGAAGAAGTACTTGCCGTCGCGCTCCTCCACCTCCTCGGCGGGCACGGGGGTGCCGCGCGAGTCGCGGTAGGCGTAGGCCTCGATGTAGCCCTGGTTGAACAGCCGCCGGTACGGCTCGTCGCCGGACACGTGGCCCAGGTCGAACAGCACCTTCTGCCAGAACCGCGCGTACAGCAGGTGCAGCACCGCGTGCTCCACGCCGCCGATGTACAGGTCGACGCCGCCGGGGTCGGACGGGCCGTGCTCGTCGGTGCGCGGGCCCAGCCAGTACCGCTCGTTCTCCGCGTTGACGAACCGCTCGGACTCCGTCGGGTCCACGTACCGCAGCTGGTACCAGCACGAACCGGCCCAGTTGGGCATGGTGTTGGTCTCGCGCCGGTACTGCTTGGGCCCGTCGCCCAGGTCCAGCTCGACGGTGACCCAGTCCTCGGCGCGCGACAGCGGCGGCGACGGCTCGGAGTTCGCGTCGTCCGGGTCGAACGTGCGCGGCGAGTAGTCGTCCACGTCGGGCAGCTCGATCGGCAGCATCGACTCCGGCACCGCGATCGGCGTGCCGTCGGCGTCGTACACGACCGGGAACGGCTCGCCCCAGTACCGCTGCCGGGAGAACAGCCAGTCGCGCAGCTTGAACTGCACCGTGCCCTCGCCCCGGCCCTGCTCCTCCAGCCAGGCGATGATCTTCTTCTTGGCCTCGTCGACGTCCAGGCCGTCCAGGCTCACGCTGCTCTCGTGGCTGGAGTTCACCGCCGGACCGGAGCCCGTGTACGCCTCGCCGTCGAAGTCCTCCGGCGGCTGCACGGTCCGGATGATCGGCAGGTCGAACGCCTTGGCGAAGTCCCAGTCGCGCTGGTCCTGGCCGGGCACCGCCATGATCGCGCCGGTGCCGTAGCCCATCAGCACGTAGTCCGCCAGGTACACCGGGATCCGCGCGCCGTTGACCGGGTTGACCGCGTGCGCGCCGGTGAAGACGCCGGTCTTCTCCTTGTTCTCCTGCCGGTCCAGCTCGGACTTGCGCGACACCTCGGCGCGGTACGCGGCGATCGCGTCGGCCTGCTCGGCGGACGCGATCACGTCCACCAGCGGGTGCTCGGGCGCCAGCACCATGTACGTCGCGCCGAACAGCGTGTCGGGCCGGGTGGTGAACACCTCGACGTCGACGCCGTCGTGCCCGGCCACGGCGAACTTGACCCGGGCGCCGTGCGAGCGCCCGATCCAGTTGCGCTGCATCGCCTTGATCTTGTCCGGCCAGTCCAGCCGGTCCAGGTCGTCGATCAGCCGGTCGGAGTACGCGGTGATCCGCATCATCCACTGGCGCAGGGAGCGCCGGAACACCGGGAAGTTGCCGCGCTCGCTGCGGCCGTCCGCGGTGACCTCCTCGTTCGCCAGCACGGTGCCCAGGCCGGGGCACCAGTTCACCGGCGCCTCGGACAGGTACACCAGGCGGTGCTGCCCCAGCAGCTTCTCCCGCTCCGGGCGGGTCATCTCGGCCCACGGCTTGTCGGGCGTGGCCCGCTCACCGGACGCGAACTGCGCCTCCAGCTCGGCGATCGGCCTGGCCTTGCCCGCCGCCGGGTCGTACCAGGAGTTGAAGATCTGCAGGAAGATCCACTGGGTCCACTTGTAGTAGCCCGGGTCGATGGTGGAGATCCGGCGGCGCTCGTCGTGGCCCAGGCCCAGCCTGCGGATCTGCCGCAGGTAGGTCTGGATGTTGTCCTCGGTGGTCTTGCGCGGGTGCTGCCCGGTCTGCACGGCGTACTGCTCGGCGGGCAGGCCGAACGCGTCGAAGCCCATCGTGTGCAGCACGTTGCGGCCGTTCATCCGGTGGTACCGGGCGAACACGTCCGTGCCGATGAAGCCCAGCGGGTGGCCCACGTGCAGGCCCGCGCCCGACGGGTAGGGGAACATGTCCTGCACGAACAGCTTGTCCGCTGGCACCTCGCCCTTGAGCGGCCCGACCGGGTTCGGCGCGTGGAAGGTCCCCTCCTCCTCCCAGTGCTGCTGCCAGCGCCGCTCGATCTCGCCCGCCAACTGGGCGGTGTAGCGGTAGGCGGGCGTCGCGTCCGCCGCGTCGGTGCTCATCGGGATGTCCCTCTCCATCGGTACCTGCCCCTGACATGACGAAACCCCCCAGCCCGGAAGGGGCATGAGGGGTTGCCGCGCGGACCTGGCTGACGAGGTCTGCGCGGCTAGCTAAGGAGCAGGCGGGCCTTGCTCATGTCCTCCACGGTATCAGCGCAGCGCAAGTGCGTTGCACCGGGTGAGGCCGCGGCGGGCCCGCGAACCCGGGGCCGGCCCCACCCGGATCGGAGGACCGGCCTACCCTCGTCAGGGTGAACATCGTGCTGCCAGTGGTGCTGGGTCTGATCGGTGTCGCGTTCGCGACCATCGGCTTCCTCGGCGTGCGTGGCCTGCTGCGGCGCAACCGCTTCTTCGGTGTGCGCACCAAGGCCACGCTGCGCGACGACGAAACGTTCGCGCTGGCCAACAAGATCGCCGGCGTGCCGACCGCGACCGCGGGCGCGATCGCCCTCGTGGCGGCCTTCGCGGCGGCGGTCAACCCGGCGTTGGCGCTGGTCATCGGCCTGGTCGGGCTGGTCGGCAGCGTCGTGGTCGCGAGCGCGGGCGGCGTGCTCGGCCACCGGGCCGCCGAGGCGATGCCCGAGCAGGCGGCGCCCGCCGGCTGCGGCGGCTGCGCGTGCGGTGGCGGCGGCTGCAGCGTCCTGACCCGCGCCTAGTTCCGGCGGATGTCCGTCGGGAACGTCGCCATCAGCGCCGTCGGCATGCCCTGACGGCGCAGCACCCGTCCCCACAGGTCGACGTTCGGCGGCGTGAGCACGTCGTCGGGCAGGCCCTTCACCACGATCCAGTCGCCGCGCGCGACCTCGTTGCCGAGCTGGCCCTCGCCCCAGCCGGAGTAGCCGGCGAACACGCGCATCCCGCGCACCTTCGCCACCAGCACGTCCGGGTCCGCGTCCAGGTCGACCAGCGCCACCGGCCCGTGCACGCCGACCACACCGTCGAGTGACGCCAGGTCCTCGCCGGTGCGCAGCGCGGCCAGGCACAGCGCCGTCTTCTGCTCCACCGGCCCGCCGATGTAGACGGCCTGCGGCCTGCTCACGTGCGGGCCCCACGCGGGCAGCACGTCGTGGACGGCGACCTCGCTCGGGCGGTTCAGCACCACGCCGAGGCTGCCCTCGTCCCGGTGGTCGATGACGTAGACCACCGTCCGGAGGAAGTTGGGGTCGGTCAGAGTCGGTGCCGCGACCAGCAGGGAACCCGGTTCGACGTCGGCATCAGGGCGCACACCACGCATGATCCCAGACGACGACCGCGGGCCAGGCGACGCAGCACGCGCACCGCGCGGACGCGCCATTCCGCCGTCGGCGGAACATCCGGGTTACCGTGTTCGTTGTAGTGAGCGTCAGGCGCCATCGAGTCCCCCGGGCCCACTGAAACGCCTACGCGGAATACCGTTCGGCTGGAGCCGCGTAGTGCCACCCGCCGAGAGGCGACCGGGCGCCTGGCACCAGGGAGGCCGGACCCCACGCGGGTCCGGCCTTCGTGGTCCGGAGGTCCGGAGGCATAGGCTCACCACCGTGACCACTGCCGGCACCACCGCGGCGAAGCACCACCTCGGTGTCCGGAAACTCCTCGCGCTGGCGGACTTCCGCAGGTTGCTGGCCTCGCGGCTGGCCGCCCAGTGGGGCGACGGCCTCTTCCAGGCGGGCCTCGCCGGCGCGGTCCTGTTCAACCCCGAGCGCCACGCCGACCCGCTCGCCGTCGCGGCCGGGTTCGCCGTGCTGCTGCTCCCGTACTCGGTCGTGGGCCCGTTCGCGGGCGCCCTGCTCGACCGGTGGGACCGCCGCCGGGTGCTGGTGGTGGCGAACCTCACCCGCGCGGTGTTCGTCCTGCTCACCGCGGCGGCCGTCGGGCTCGGGCTCGCCGGCGTGCCGCTGTACGCCTCGGCGCTGTTCGTCACGGGGGTGAGCCGGTTCGTCGGCTCCGGCCTGTCCGCGTCCCTGCCGCACGTGGTGGACGGCGACCACCTCGTGGAGGCGAACGCGTTCGTCACCACGCTGGGCGCGTTGACCGCGGTGCTGGGGGCGGGCTGCGCGGTGGGGTTGCGGTCGGTGTTCGGCTCCGGTGACGGCGGCTCGGCGTGGACCACGACGTTCGCCGTCGTCGGCTCGCTCGGGGCGGCCTTAGTGGCCTCCCGCTTCGCGCGTGGCGCGCTCGGACCCGACGAGGTGGACGAGCCCAGCCGGACCGTCACCGCGGTCGCCCTGGGCCTGCTGGACGGCGCACGGGCCGCGTGGCGGGCGCCCAGCGTCGCCGCCGCCCTGGTGGCGCTGCTCGCGCACCGGCTCGCGTTCGGCGCGTCGTTGCTGCTCACGCTGCTGCTGATGCGCAACTCGTTCACCGACTACGGCCCGCTCAAGGCGGGCATGGCGGGGCTGGGCGAGGTCGCCGTCGCCGGTGGCGCGGGCATCCTGCTCGCGGGACTCGTGACCGACCGGGTGGTGGACGTGCTCGGCCGGCGGGGCACGGTCTGCGCCGCGCTCGTGCTGGCCGCCGCCACCCAGCTCGGCCTCGGCCTGCCCATGCTGCTGCCGACCATCCTGGTCGCGTCGTTCGTGCTGACGTTCGCGGGCCAGGTGGTGAAGCTCTGCGTGGACGCGGCCGTGCAGGGCGACATCGGCGACGAGGTCCGCGGCCGGGTGTTCGCCCTGTACGACACGTTGTTCAACGTCACGCAGGTGGCAGCCGTCACCGCCGCGGCGGCCGTGGTGCCCTTGGACGGTCGGTCCCCGGGCCTCGTGATCGCCGCGACGGCGGCCTACCTGCTCGGTCTGCTCGGCTACTTGTTGCTGGTCAAGCGATCGGCGACAGCCCCCGCCCACTGACCTGCCCCGCCCGTCTGCGGAGCAGCGGCCAGGTCACCGCGGTAGCGGCAGGCGGATGATCCCGGTCTCGTGCGCGTAGACGACCGCCGCCATCCGATCACGCAGGTTCAGCGCGCGGAGGATCTCCGACACCACCGCCCCCACCTGGTGCTGGCTCAGCGCCAGCACCCGCGCTATCTCGTGGTCCGCGAGCCCCCTGGCCAGGCAGCGGAGCACGGCCCGCTGCCGGTCGGACAGCTCGTCCAACCCCTGTTGTGCCCGGGTGCCCCCCTCGGACAATCCCCAAGCGTTCATGCGACACCACCCCCAGTGCGCGTCTGACGCACACAGTCATGGTCCCGCAACAGGCTGTCACTGGCCAAGCCCGAAGTCGGAGATTGGTCACTTGGTGTCAGTCACCAGGCGGCCGGACGCCCTCCGCGCGCGCCCACTCGAGCAGCTCGGCGACCGCCTCGTCGTGCTCCAGCGGGCCGCGGTCCAGGCGCAGCTCCTTGAGGAACTTCCACGCCTTGCCGACCATCGGCCCCGGTGGCAGGCCCAGCAGCCGCATGATCTCGTTGCCGTCGAGGTCCGGCCGGACCCGCTTGAGGTCCTCCTCGGCGGCGATCCGCTCGATGCGGCGCTCCAGGTCGTCGTACGTCCGCTGCAGCGCGTTGGCCTTGCGCCGGTTGCGCGTGGTGCAGTCGGCGCGGACCAGCTTGTGCAGGCGGGGGAGCAGGTGCTCGGCGTCGGTGACGTACCGGCGCACCGCCGAGTCGGTCCACTCGCCGCTGCCGTAGCCGTGGAACCGCAGGTGGAGGTACACGAGCTGGGCGACGTCCTCGACGATCTCCTTCGAGTACTTCAGCGCGCGCAAACGCTTGCGGACCATCTTCGCGCCGACCACCTCGTGGTGGTGGAACGACACCCCGCCGCCCTCCTCGAACCGCCGGGTGTCCGGCTTGCCGATGTCGTGCAGCAACGCGGCCAGCCGCAGCACGAGGTCCGGCTCCGGGCCGTCCTCCAGGTCGATGGCCTGGTCGAGCACGACCAGCGAGTGGTGGAACACGTCCTTGTGCTGGTGGTGCTCGTCGATCTCCAGCTTCATCGCGGGCAGCTCGGGCAGCACCACGTCGGCGAGCTTCGCCTCGACCATCAGCTCCACGCCCGCCCGCGGGTGCGCGCCCGTGAGCAGCTTGGACACCTCGACCTGCACGCGTTCGGCGGTGATGCGGGTCAGCTCGCCCGCCATGGCCGACATGGCGTCGAGCACGCGTGGCGCGACGGTGAAGCCCAGCTGGGACACGAACCGGGCCGCGCGCAGCATCCGCAGCGGGTCGTCGGAGAACGACTCCTGCGGCGTCGCGGGGGTGTCCAGGGTCTTGGCCCGCAGCGCCTCGCGCCCGCCGGTCGGGTCGATGAGCTGCCGGTTCACCACGTCGTAGGCCATCGCGTTGACGGTGAAGTCGCGGCGCACCAGGTCGCCCTCGATGCTGTCGCCGAAGGTCACCTCCGGGTTGCGGGTGACGCCGTCGTAGCTGTCCGCGCGGAACGTGGTGACCTCGACGGTCTGCCCGTGCTTGGTCGCGCCGACGGTGCCGAAGGCGATGCCGGTGTCCCAGATCGCGTCCGCCCAGCCCTTGAGCAGCGCCATGATCTGCGGCGGCCGGGCGTCGGTGGTGAAGTCGAGGTCGCCGGACAGCCGGCCGAGCACGGCGTCCCGCACGCTGCCGCCCACCAGGTACAGGCGATGACCGGCCGCGGCGAAGCGGGCGGCCAGGTCGTCGGCGACGGGGAGCGAGCTCAGCAGTTCCACCACGGCATTGTCCTGCCCAGGAGAAGTGGTGGTGGAGGCGATGGGTCCGGACACGAGCAGCCAGCCTACTGGTCGGCGGCGTGCGGCTCGAACGAGTTGCCCGGCAGTCGATCACCGCCCGCCACCGGGCGGTCACGTCCGGTACCCGCTGGTCGCCACTACCATCAGGGCATGCCCCAGTCGTCCGGTCGCTCCGGCGGTCCCAAGCCGAGGCGCCGGAACCGGCGTCGCGGTCGGCGGCTGAAGACCGTCGACGAGACCTCGGCGGGTGGACTGGTGCTCGACTTCGAGCAGCACGTCGCCGCGATCATCGGGCGGCTCGACCGGCGCGGCAGGCTGTTGTGGTCGTTGCCGAAGGGTCACATCGAGGCCGGTGAGACCGCGGAACAGACCGCGGTGCGCGAGGTCGCCGAGGAGACCGGTATTCATAGCAAGGTCCTGCGCCCGCTCGGCTCGATCGACTACTGGTTCGTCGCCGAGGACCGGCGGGTGCACAAGACCGTCCACCACTTCCTCCTGGAAGCGCTGGGCGGCGAGCTTTCCGACGAAGACGTGGAGGTCACCGAGGTGGCGTGGGTGCCCCTTGGCGAGCTGGACGACCGGCTCGCCTACGCGGACGAGCGTCGACTCGTGCGCCGAGCCGCCGAACTGCTCTCCGAGTACCAGACGGACGGAGCGGAGTCCGCGTGAAACGGCTGCTGTCCGCACTAGCGGCGGCGGGGGTCCTCCTCGTGACGACGGCGTCCGCGGCGCCCGCCGCGCCCGCCGACAGCGGGCGGCTGCCCGTGCGACCGGCGCCCGCCACGCAGGTGTGGGCGACCAGGGCGCTGTCCAGCCAACCGGGCCAGCAGTCGCAGGTGTGGCTGCGCCTGGACGTCGAGGAGATGACCCCCCGGGTGATCACCGCGGACGGGCCGGACTCGATCACCATCTCCGGCAAGGTGGTCAACGTCGGCGACCGGCCGATCGAGGACATCGAGCTGCGCCTGGAACGCGGTCAGCCGCTGACCGGCGAGGACGAGGTCCGCGAGGCGCTGCGCGAGCCGACCGACGCCGAGTTCGTCCAGCCGAACTTCACCCCCGTCACCGACCGCCTCGAGCAGAACGAGTCGAAGCCGTTCCAGCTCACCGTGCCCCTGCGCGGCACGGGCCCGACCTCGCTGCGCATCACCGAACCGGGCATCTACCCGATCCTGGCCAACATCAACGGCGTCCCGGCCTACGGCGGGCGGGCCCGGCTGGCCGCGCTGAGCACCCTGCTGCCGGTGCTCGCGATGCCCGGCGGGCAGGCGCCGTCCCCGCCCGCGAACCCGGCCAAGCTCACCCTGCTGTGGCCGCTGGCCGACCGGCCGCGCGTCCTCACCGCCAACCCGACCGTGCTCACCGACGACGAGCTGGCGGGCTCGCTGGCCATGGGCGGCAGGCTCTACGGCCTGCTCATGGCCTACGAGTCGGCGCTGACCGGCCCGTTGGGCACCGGCGTGTGCCTGGCCGTCGACCCCGACCTGCTGCGCACCGTCGAGGCGATGACCCAGGGCTACGAGGTGCGCGGCCAGGGCGCGGGCAAGGGCAAGAGCGCGGCCGAGCTGTGGCGCGACCGGTTGCGCCTGCTGGTCGCCGGCCGGTGCGTGATCGCGCTGCCGGACGCGGACGCCGACCTCGTCGCGCTGTCCCGCGCCCAGCTCGCCGGCCTCACCGACCTCGCGCTCAACGGCGCCGAGGTGGTCCGCGACGTCCTCGGGGTGCAGCCGACGCAGGGCCTGACCTGGCCCGAGGACGGCGTGCTCGACCAGCCGACGCTGGCGGACCTGACCAATCGGGGCGTCACGTCCCTGGTGCTCGACCAGTCGGCCGTCGCCGGCACCCCCGGCACGGGACCGGTCCGGTTCGACGTGGCCGAGGGCAAGCCGGTCACGGCGGTGCGCGTCGACGGCATGGTGTCCGACGCGTTGTACGGCGCGGCGACGACCAGGCCGGTCGCGGGCGTGACCACGCCCAGCGAGACCCGGCCGGTGTCGGTGCAGAACGCGCTGGCCGCGCTCACGTTCCGGGCCGGGTTCCAGAACACCGGCCAGCACGTGGTCATCGCGCCGCCACGCCGGTGGAACGCCCCGACCGGCGAGGTCGACACGCTCCTGCGCGCGGCGAAGTCCCTGGTCGCGGACGGGTTCGCGACCCCCGTCGGCCTGGAGTCCCTGCTGGCGGCGCCGCCCGAGCAGACCGCCGCGCTGAGCTACCCGGTCGAGGCCGGCGCCCGCGAGGTGCCGCCGTCGGTGACCGCCTCGGTGGCCGAGTCGTGGGCCCGGTTGCAGCAGCTGTCGGAGTCGATGAGCCAGCCGGACGCGGCGTCCGCCGAGGTGGGCGACCTGATCGACCCGCTGCGGCTGGCGCTGCTGCGCGCGGTGTCGGGCGCGTGGCGCGGCAACGAGGACGGCGCGCGGGCCGCGCTGGCGGCGGGCCGCGAGCAGATCGACGGCTTGCGCGGCCAGGTCACGGTGACCGAGCCGAACAGCCCGATCCTGCTCGGCTCGGGCGACAGCCCCATCCCGCTGTCCATCAAGAACCGGCTCGACGTGCGGATCACGGTGCGGATCGTGATCGAGGACACGCCGGGCATCGTGGCCAGGGACCTGACCGACATCGAGCTGCCCGCGCGCGGCGACCGGCTGGTGCGGGTGCCGGTGGAGGTGCAGCGGTCCGGGCGGTTCCCGGTGCACATCCGCCTGGTCACCACCAGTGGCGTCGAGCTGGGCGAACGGGCTCGGCTGGAGGTGTCGTCCTCGGCGTACGGGACGATCACGGTCGTCATCACCGGTCTGGCGGGCGCCGCGCTGGTGCTGCTGTCCGCCAGGCGCATCTACCGTCGGGTGCGCGCCGCCCGGGCCGCCTCCGCGCAGGTGCCGAACGACGCGAGTGGGGTCACGCCGCCGGAGAGGTCGAGCACGAGTTGAGCGGAACAACAACGGTGACGCAGGAGCAGTCGCAGGGCCCGTCGCTGGCGCGCGCCGGCGGCTCGATGGCCATCGCCACGATCGTCAGCCGCGCCTCCGGGCTGCTGTCCAAGCTGCTGCTGATCACGATCCTCGGCGTCGACGCGCTCAACGACTCCTACCAGGTCGCCACCACGCTGCCCACGATGATCAACGAGCTGCTGCTCGGCGGCGTGCTGACCAGCGTGGCGATCCCGCTGCTGGTGCGCGCCGAGAAGGAGGACGGCGACCGCGGCGAGTCCTACGCGCAGTGGATGATCACGATGTCCACGGTGATCCTCGGCGTCGGCACGATCATCGCCGTCGCCTGCGCGCCGCTGCTGACCGCGCTGTTCATCGACTCGCCCGAGGCCAAGCCCGAGCTGGTCACCGCGTTCGCCTACCTGGTGCTGCCGGGCATCGTGTTCTACGGGCTGTCCGCGCTGATCGGCGCGGTGCTCAACACCCGGCACGTGTTCGGCCTGCCCACGTGGGCGCCGGTGCTGAACAACCTCGTGGTGATCCTGACGCTGGTCGTCTACTGGCTGATGCCGGGCGAGATCTCGCTGGACCCCGTGCGGATGGGCGAGCCGAAGCTGCTGGTCCTGGGCCTGGGCACGATGCTCGGCGTGGCGTTGCAGGCGTCGGTGCTGGTGCCCGCGCTGCGCCGGACCGGGTTCCGGTTCCGGTGGCGGTGGGGCTGGGACCGGCGGCTGTCGGAGTTCGGCGGGCTGGCGTTCTGGGTGCTGCTGTACGTGGCGCTCGGCTTCGCCAGCATGGTCGTGCTGACGAAGGTCGCCACGCACCACGACGGCGCCATCACGGTCTACAACATGCAGTGGTTGATCGCCCAGGTGCCCTACGGGGTGCTCGGCGTGTCGCTGCTGACCGCGTTGATGCCGAAGATGAGCCGCGCGGCGGCGGCGCACGACACCGACGCGCTGGTCGGCGACCTGGCGTTCGGCAACCGGATGTCGTCGATCCTGCTGATGCCGTTCAGCGCGTTGATGACGGTGTCCGGCGTGTCGATCGGCCTGGCGCTGTTCGCCCACGGCCGGTCCGGCGTCGGTGGCGGCGAGGCGATCGGCACGGCGCTCGCGCTGTCGGCGTTCGGGCTGGTGCCGTACGCGATCACGTTGTTGCAGCTGAGGGTCTTCTACGCGTTGAAGGACGCCCGGACGCCCACGATCATCCAGGCGATCATCGTGGTGGTGCGGATCGGGCTGCTGTACGGGTTCCTGGCGATCTCGCCGCCGGACAAGCTGGCGGTCGGCGTGTCGATCGCGATGTCGCTGAGCTTCGTGGTCGGCGCCCTGGTCGGGCAGCTGTGGCTGCGGCTGCGGCTCGGCCGGCTGCGCACCGGTTACACAGCGTGGACGATCTGCCTCACGGTCGTGGCGTCCGCGATCGCGTTCGGAGCAGCGACCGGGCTCGCGTGGCTCGCCGTCCGGGTGGTGGGAATCGAGTCCCCCGTGGCGGGTGCCTGGGTCGAAGTGGTGATCCAGGCGGTCGTCGGGCTGCCGTTGAGCTTCCTGCTGCTGGCGCTGTTCCGGGTACCCGAAGTGAAGCCCGCGATCGGCAAGATCAGTCGTTTGGTGGGTCGGCGATGACACCTGTGACACCACGCGGTCACGTACCCTCGGCCCCGTGAGCAGCGGTCCGATCCAGAACGCCTCGCTGGTGCCCGGCGGGGTGATCGGCGACGGCCGGTACCGGCTGCTGGCCCGGTCCGGTGTGGACCGGCGGTGCGACGCGCACCTGTGGCGGGCCAGGGACGGGCAGCTCAACCGGGACGTGGCGCTGACCGTCCTGGTGGGCGACCCGGCCGACCACGCCGCCGCGGCGCGGGCCAAGCGGACCGCCGAACGCGCGATGCACGCCGCCAGCTTCACCCACCCGGGCGTTTCCCGGGTGATCGACGTGTTGACGCCGGGCGCCGGGATCAGGCTCGACGAGGGCATCCTCGGCGTGATCGTCGCCGAGTGGACCCAGGGCACCGACCTGCTGGACCTGGTCGCCGAAGGGCCGCTGCCCGCCGGCGCCGCGACGCGGCTGCTCGAGCCGCTGGGCGCGGCGATCGAGGGCGCGCACCACGCCGGTCTCGTGCTCGGCGCGGACCACCCGCAGCGCATCCGGGTGACGGCGGACGGCAGGCTGCGGCTCGCGTTCCCCGGACCCCGGCCGGACGCGATCGCCCGCGACGACGTCAAGGGCCTCGGCGCGATCCTGTACCTGCTGCTGACCGGCAAGTGGGCGCTGCCGAACGGTCCGGACGGCGTGCCCGCCGCGCCGACGGGCCCGGACGGCTCCGTGCTCGCGCCGAGCGCGCTGCACCCGTACGTGCCGCACGAGCTGTCGTCGGTCGCCGTGCGCAGCCTGGAGGACACCAGCGTCGGCGGCATCCGGACCAGCGCGGCGATCCTGCAGGTGCTCGACCAGATCGCCCAGTCCGAGGCCCAGACCGCGCTGATCCAGCCGGTCCAGGAGGACGCGGCGGACGACGGCGCGGTGTGGACCACCCAACGGCCGGTCCGCGACAAGGACCGCAAGCGGAAGCTGATGATCAGCGTGGCCGTGCTCGCGGTCGCGACGCTCGCCGTGATCGTCTGGCTCGGCGTGCAGATCGTGAGCTTCTTCAGCGACGAGCCGACCGGCGGCGGAGGGCCGACCGTGGTGATCGGCCAGTCCACCACGCCGGGGCAGAGCGGCCAGCCCGCGCCGCCCGCGCCCCAGCCCGCCGGTCCCGTGCAGCCCGCGTCCATCGGCGTGTACGACGCGACCAACCAGCCCGACAACGCCAACCGGGCCAACCGCGCGGTCGACAACAACCCGACCACGGTGTGGCAGACGGAGAACTACTTCCAGCCGTTCCCGGCGCTCAAGCCGGGCATCGGGCTGATGGCGGGCTTCGCCGAACCGGTGAAGCTGTCGTCGGTGACGATCACGTCGCCGAGCGAGGGCACGGTGGTGGAGATCCGCGTCGCGGGCGCGCCGGGCGCGCCGCTGCCGGAGACGAAGGTCATCGCGACCGCGACCCTGTCGCCGGGGCAGACCCAGATCCAGCTCACCGACCACGACCCGACCCAGCACCTGCTGGTGTGGATCACGAAGCTCTCGGGCAGCGGCAAGAACAACCGCTCCGAGATCGCGGAGCTCGTCTACACCCGCGCGCAGTAGCCCTCAGGCGCGGGTCGCGTAGTCGCCCAGCGCCGGTTCCAGCAGGTCGAAGACGCGCCGTGCGGACCGCGCCACGGTGGCCGCGATGTGGTCGTTGTCGTGACCCTCGACGGTCAGCCGGAGCACCTCACCGAACAACAGCCGGTTCGCGCCGCCGAGCTGGGTGGCGGCGGCCCTCGGCGTGATGTCGTCGGGCTCGGCGCCGGTGGCCTCGGCGAGGGCGGCGGCCAGTGCCTCCTCGCGGGCCTCGTGCAGTTCGCGCAGGCGGGCGGTGAGGGTGGGGCTGTCGACGATCATCCGGGCGAACGGCAGGCCGGAGAACCCGATCACCGGGTCGTGCCGGGCCGCGGCCTGGAGGAACGCGGTGCGCAGCGCGGCCAGCGCCGACTCGCCGACCGCGCGTTCGACGACCGTGCGGGCGAGGCCGGCGGTGAACTCCTCGTGCTGGTCGAGGGCCAGGTCCTCCTTGCGCGCGAAGTAGTTCGTGACGGTCTTCTTGGCCACCCGCGCCGCGTCGGCGATGTCAGCGATGGTCGTCTCCTCGAACCCCCGCTCGATGAACAGCCGGGTGGCGTGGTCGGAGATCGCCTGCCGCGTCTCCTGCTTCTTCTGCTCGCGCAGGCCGGTGTTGGTGCTGGTCATGGGCCTAGCCTGGCAGAGTTTTACGTCGAGGGCAAACTTCCTCTTGACGTTTCGTACCACGGGACTATAATTACACTCGTAGCAAGCACAACGGAGGAGACACCTTGCGACGAGAGCACCAGGGCCGCCGCCCGGTCCGGATCAACCACCAGCCGTTCGGCGGCAAGCACCAACCGACCAGGCCGACGCGGGCACCGGGCGTGCCGCGCCGCCGCTCGTACTGACCCGCGCACGACCCGCACCCGAGGAGACCCGCTTGATCACCAAGTCCACGCTGTCGCTGAACGTCGACGACGTCACCGCGTCCAGCGACTTCTTCACCGCCCACTTCGGCTACACCGAGCAGATGACCGCCGACGGGTTCGCGTCGCTGGCCCACGACGACGCGGTCGACCTCGTCCTGCTGCGCCGCGGCACCGAGGTGCTGCCCGAGGGCTTCCGCGACCAGCGCGCCGCCGGGCTGATCGTCGCCTTCACGGTCGCCGACCTGGCCGCGGAGCACGACCGGCTCCGCGCGGCGGGCGTCGGGATCACCATGCCGCTGCGCGAGGAACCGTGGGGTGAGCGCCTGTTCCAGGTGACCGACCCGAACGGCGTCATCGTCCAGCTCGTCGAATGGGTGAAGTTGTGACGCGCGGTCGCGGCGGGCGAGTGCCGGTACCCGAGGCACTCGCCCGTGCAGGTGAACGGAGCGGGGTTGCCCAGGCCCGATAGGCTCCCGGCGTGACCGCCGCAGCCAGCTCGGACGCAGACCTCATCACTGCGCACGCCGCCGGTGATCCGCACGCCTTCTCCGAGCTCGTGCGCAGGCACCGAGATCGCATGTGGGCCGTCGCGCTGCGCACGCTGCGCGACCCCGAGGAGGCCGCGGACGCGCTGCAGGAGGCGTTCATCTCCGCCTTCCGGGCAGCGGCCAGCTTCCGGGCCGAGTCCCAGGTCACGACCTGGCTGCACCGAATAGTCGTGAACGCCTGCCTGGACCGGATGCGCAGGCGACAAACCAGGCCGACCGTCCCCCTCCCCGAGGCAGGCCCCGGCGAGCCCGTGGCGCCCAGGGACGCGATGGCCGAGCGCGAGACCCGCCTGGTCGTCCAGGCCGCCCTCAACGAGCTGCCGGAAGAGCAGCGCGCCCCGATCGTGCTGGTCGACGTGGAGGGCTACTCGGTGGCCGAAACGGCGCAGCTGCTGGGCATCGCGGAGGGCACCGTGAAGTCGAGGTGCGCCCGCGGGCGTGCCAAGCTCGCCAAAGTTCTGGGACACCTCCGGAACCAGAGTGCAGATGCGAACGTCCCAATGAACGATGTGCAGGTGCAACAGGGACGTCAGTTGGAGGAACGATGACCGGCAATGCGCGGCGTTCAGGGCCGCCGTGGTCCGTCGACCTGCTGGCTGATCTGCACGCGGGGGCTCTGGACCCGCGGACCGAGGCCGAGTTGCGGCCACTGGTCGAGAACGACCCCGAGGCCCGCGAGATCCTCGCCGCCCTCGACGCGACGCTCGACGACCTGCACAACCTGCCGCCGATCCCCATGCCGCGCCACGTGGCCGAGCGGATCGACGCCGCCCTCGCCGAGGAGGCGCGCCCGGTCGCGCCGGTGGTCGACTTCGCGCAGGCCAAGGCCCGTCGCGCCAAGCGCCTCGGCTGGGGCGCGGGGCTGCTCGCGGCGGCCGCGGTCGCCGTCGGCGTCGCCGTGGTGACGCTGCCCGGGGACAACACCGCCGGTGACAACGTCGCGCAGCAGGACAAGACCACGAACGCGCCGGTCACGGGCAGCGCCGTGCCGCCCGGCAGCACCGACCGGATGCCCGCCGTGCGCGGCGAGAACTTCGGCCCGGTGTTCGGCGACGTGCTCAAGGCGCAGAACTACGGACCGCTGGAGAACCAGGAGCAGCTGGCCGACTGCCTGCGCGGGGCGAACATCACCGCGGGCAAGCCGCTCGGGGTCAGCCCCATCACGCTGGACGACAAGCCGGCCGTGATGGCGATCCTGCCCGCGGGCGCCCCCGGCGCGTACCGGATCGTGGTGGTCGACCCCCAGACCTGCGGCCCGGACAACCCCGACGGCGTCCTGGCGAACAGCACGATCGAGCCGTAGCCGGGCCGCGTAGCCCAACTCACCTCGACGGGGCGGAATTACCGCACCCTACGATCCGTTGTGCGAAGAGCCGGGCCGGGTGATCCGGGCCCGGGAGCGACTAACGGAGGTCGAGGGTGTCGGACGTTCGGAACCTGATCGTCGTGGGATCGGGGCCCGCCGGGTACACCGCGGCGGTCTACGCGGCGCGTGCCCAGCTCGAACCACTGGTGTTCGAGGGCTCGCAGTACGGCGGCGCGCTGATGACCACGACCGAAGTCGAGAACTACCCCGGTTTCCGCGACGGCATCATGGGCCCCGACCTCATGGAGCAGATGCGGGAGCAGGCGAAGCGCTTCGGCGCCGAGCTGCGCGCGGAGGACGTCGAGCAGCTCGAGCTCGACGGCCCGGTGAAGTACGTCACCGCGAACGGCAAGCGGTACGCCGCCCGTTCGGTGGTCCTCGCCATGGGCGCCGCGGCGCGCTACCTGCACGTTCCCGGTGAGCAGGAGCTGCTCGGCCGCGGCGTGTCGGCCTGCGCCACGTGCGACGGCTTCTTCTTCCGCGACCAGGACATCGCGGTGATCGGCGGCGGCGACTCGGCGATGGAGGAGGCGACGTTCCTCACCAAGTTCGCCCGGTCCGTCACGGTCATCCACCGCCGCGAGGAGTTCCGCGCCTCCAAGATCATGCTGGAGCGCGCGCGGGCCAACGAGAAGATCAAGTGGCTGCTGAACGCCGAGGTCGTCGAGGTGCTGGGCCAGGACGCGGGCTCCGTGTCCGGCGTGAAGACCCGCGACACCCGCACCGGTGAGGTGACCGAGCACCCGTTCACGGGCTTCTTCGTCGCCATCGGCCACGACCCCCGCAGCGAACTGGTCAAGGGCCAGGTCGAGCTGGACGGCGAGGGCTACGTCCAGGTCGTCGGCCGCACGACTCACACGAACGTGGACGGGGTGTTCGCCGCGGGCGACCTCGTCGACCACACCTACCGCCAGGCGATCACCGCCGCCGGGTCGGGCTGCGCCGCCGCGATCGACGCGGAGCGCTGGCTCGCCGAACACGGGACCACGGAGGCAGCCGTCACCGCCGAGCACGTCGGCGGCGGCTACGGCGAGCCCGTCTCCACCAGCTGAACCCACCTTTTCCGAGGGAGAAACACGACATGGCAGGCACCCCCGTGGTCACCTCCGACAAGACGTTCGTCGATGACGTCCTGACCAGCGACAAGCCGGTTCTGGTCGACTTCTGGGCGACCTGGTGCGGCCCGTGCAAGATGGTCGCCCCGGTGCTCGAGGAGATCGCCGCCGAGAACCCCGACAAGATCACCATCGCGAAGCTCGACATCGACGCCAACCCGTCGATCGCGCGGGACTACCAGATCATGTCGGTGCCGACGATGATCCTGTTCCAGAACGGCAAGCCGGTGAAGCAGATCGTCGGCGCCAAGCCGAAGGCCGCGCTGCTCAAGGACCTCTCCGACGTCCTCTGAGCGCAACCGATCAAGTGACCCGTCCGTCTTCAGAGGAGATGGGCGGGTCACTCGTTTGTGGACTCGCAACCACTCGCAGTAGCCCCGTCCGTGGCATCGGCGCGAGCAAGGCACAATAGGTCGTCAAGTTCGCGTCGACGGATGTCGGCGCCTTAGTGAGCGAGGGGTGCATGCTGCTACTCCGCCGCGGGGATTTCGGTCCGGACGTCGCCGAGGTCAGGGCAACGCTGACGAAGCTCGGTCTGCTGTCCGATCCGCAGCCGTCCCAGGTGTTCGACCTGCCGGTCGAGCACGCGGTGCGCGCGTTCCAGCAGCAGCGGGGTCTCATCACCGACGGTGTCGTCGGCCCCGCCACCTACCGCGCCCTGCGCGACGCGACGTACCGGCTCGGCGACCGCCCGCTCGCGTTCCTCATGGCGCAGCCGGTGACCGGTGACGACGTGTTCGCGTTGCAGGAGCGCCTGCTGGAGCTGGGTTACGACGCCGGCCGGGCCAACGGCGAGTTCGGTCACCAGACCGAGCTGGCGTTGCGGAGCTTCCAACGCGACTACGGCCTGATCGTCGACGGCATGTGCGGCCCCGACACGGTCCGCGCGCTGCGCCAGCTGCAGCCCAAGGTGCGCGGCGGCCGACCGGTGTTCCTGCGCGAGCAGGAGCGGGTCCGCCGGGCCGGGCCGAGGCTGTCCGGCAAGCGCATCATCATCGACCCCGGTCACGGCGGCGAGGACCGCGGTGTCGTGGTCGACGGCGTGTCCGAGGCCGACGTCATGCTCGACCTGGCCAGGCTGCTCGAGGGCAAGATGGCCGCCACCGGTATGGAGGCCCTGCTCACGCGGGGGCCGAACCACAACCCGGACGAGGGCGAACGGGCCCGGTTCGCCAACGAGGCGGGCGCCGACCTGATCCTGTCCCTGCACACCGACCGCAACTCCTCGCCCCTGGCCTCCGGCGTGGCGACGTTCCACTTCGGTACGGGCAACGGCACGTCGTCCACGGTCGGCGAGGCGCTGGCGGGGTTCATCCAGCGCGAGATCGTCGCGCGCACCGGCATGCTCGACTGCCGCACGCACCCGAAGACGTGGGACATGCTCCGGATGACCCGCTGCACGGCGGTCCGCGTCGAGGTCGGCTACCTGACCAACGCGGGCGACCGGCAGCGGCTGGCCAACCCGTCGTTCCGCGACGTGGTCGCCGAGGGCATCCTGGTCGCGGTGAAGCGCCTGTACCTGCTGGGCAAGGACGACCAGCCGACCGGCACGTTCACCATGGACGACCTGCTGCGGCACGAGGTGGCCACCGGCAAGCTCCGCTGACGTCAGGGTCCGCCGCCGTGACGGCGTGGACCTGATCCTCACCCGTGAGGACCGGGTGCGGTCGGCCGCGGAGGGCTCGGTCGCGGCGGCAGTCCGGGAGTGGCAGAGCACCGCCGCGATCCACGCGGACCCGACCCTCGCGGATCGACTCTCCGGCCCGCTGAACGACGACTCCGGCCCCGTCCCCGCCCCTGCCGGGAGTTGACGGCGTGCCCGCGAAACGAGGGGTGATCGGGTCGCGCCGCCCGGCCGCCCCGGACACTGGGAAGCGCGCTTCGCCACGTCCGAGGCGGCCAAGGGCTGGGAAGAACTCCGCCAAGCCGCCCGATCGAACGTCCGGGAGGCGTGGATCGTGCTCGCCGGGCGACCGCTCGTTCAGCGGCAGTACGAGGTCACTGCCGGTGGGCGGATCTGGTTCTGCCCCGACCCGGACAGGTGCATCGTGTGGGTCGTGGCGGCCGGCACGGGGCACCCGAAGGCGACGGAGTAGCCGACTACCAGCCCGTCAGCACGTCCAGCACCTCGGCCACGGCGTCCTCGTCGTCCGCGCGGTTCTGGGCGCGCAGGTCCAGCATCAGGTCGGTCAGCTCGTCGACCAGCTGCTCGGCCGGGATGCCCTCGGCCTGCCACCCGTCGAGCAGTGTGCGAATCTTCACGAAGTCCCGCGAGCCCTCGATGATCGCGAGTACTTTGCCCTGGATCTCGACACCCACGTCCACGAGTCGATCTTATTGGCCGGCGCCGCCGGTGAGGAGCACGATGGAGTTCTACCGCCTCGAACCCGAGGTCGCCGGCGCGTTGGACGAAGGAACCGTGATCGACGCCGCGGCCCAGCCGCCGCGCATCGAGGCGGTGCACTACGAGATCACCGACTGGGCCGGCGACGACCTGATCGAGGCGTTCCCCGTCTACCTGGTCACCGACGACCTGGCCGACACGCTGGTCGACAGCGGGCTGGACGCGTTCCGCATCCGCCGCGCCACGGTGACCGTCTCGGACGAGGCGCAGGAGATGCTGGAGGGCAAGGAGCTGCCCACCTTCCACTGGCTGGAAGTGACCGGTCAGGCGGGCGTGGACGACGTCGGCGTCACCGACCAGGGCCAGCTCGTCGTCAGCGAGCAGGCGCTCGACCTGCTGCAGTCCGGCACGCTGGAGAACTGCGACGTCGACCGCTTCTAGCGGGCGGGCATCTCCCACGGGATGCTCGGCAGCACGTGGCCGGTCTCCAGCAGCGACTTCAGGTTCGACAGCACGGCCGCCCAGCCGGACGCCGCCTGCGCGCGCTCGGCCTCGTCGGCCAGGTCCGCGTGCGTCACGGTCAGCCGCACGATCTCGCCGTACACGTCGACCCGGAACGTCACCGTCGACGTCACGGCCGGCTCCGCCGGGTCGGCCCACGTCGTCACCAGCAGGCGCGGCGGGTCGGCCTCGACGACCTGGCCCACCACGTCGTCCACCTCCGACCCGTCCACGCGCCGGTGCGCCCACGCCGAGCCCACCTGCCAGTCCGAGACGTTGCGGTGGCCCCAGTACTGCGCCGTCACGTCCGCGTCCGTGAGGGCCTCCCACACCCGCTCAGGCGTGCTCTCGATGTACGTCACGTACACGAACTCCGGCTTCACCGGTTCCTCCGCTCGTCGTTTCACGTCGCTGAGCAGCCGCAACCGCGGCCGCTCGAACTTGTCGATCCACCGCTCCTGCACCTCGTGCAGCGGCACCGGGTTGAGGTAGTGCAACTTCTCCCGGCCGCGGCGGGTGGTGCTCACCAGGTTCGCCGCCTCCAGCACGGCCAGGTGCTGGGTGACGGACTGCCTGGTCATGCCCAGCCGGGCGCACAGCTCGCCGAGGGTCTGGCCGTTCTCCTCGTGCAGCCGGTCCAGCAGGTAGCGGCGGGTCTCGTCGGCCAGGGCCTTGAACACCTTGTCCACGCCGCACGTTATGCAGGCATTTACCTGCATGTCAACCCACGACGAAGAACCCGCAGGTCACCGCGGGTCTCACACAGGCTTGAAACTGGGCTCCGCGGGCGCGGCGGTCACCGTCACCGAGCTGAGCAGGCGCTCCAACGCCGCCTCCACGTCTTCCTTCCAGGACGACGCGCTGCGCAGCTCCAGCCGCAACCGCGGCCAGCGGGGGTGGGGGCGCACCGTCTTGAAGCCGACCTGCAACAGGAAGTCGGCGGGCGTGACGCAACTCGGCCCGTCGACCTCCGGCCGGTTGTCGCCGAACGCCTCGATCGCCTTCACGCCGCGACGCGTGAGGTCCTTGGCCACCGTCTGCACCAGCACCCGACCGAGACCGCCACCGCGGAACTCCGGCAGCACCTCGAGCCCGGTCATCAGCACCGCGTCGGGGCTGGCGGGGGAGGTGGGGAAGGCCAACGACCTCGGCACGGCCGCGGGGGGCGCATAGAACACGGACCCGGCGGGAATCCCGTCCAGGTAGATGATCCGACCGCAGGAACCCCACTCCAACAGCACGCTGGAGACCCAGGCCTCCTTCTCGAACTCGGTGTCCCCGAATTCCTCGGCCTGCTCCTTCAGATGGGGCGCGAGCTCCCAGAACACGCAGGTCCGACTGTGCTTGGAGAGGTGCTCCAGGTTGTCCAAGGTGACGCCAACGACACGACGCGACACCCCGACCTCCAAGCCCCCGAACAGATCCCCCCACGAGGATAGGCGGATGTGACCCCCGCCCGGAAGGCAGATGCCCCGAACGGGACGGCCGTTACACTCGGGCGGGAACAAACCCGCCGGTAACGCCCCACCTACGGAGTTTCCCGTGAACCTACCCGGATTGCCCCCTATGCAGGGAGCCAGAAGCCTCGACCCCCACCTGCGCCGGTACGCGGCGCGCACGGCGGGCATGACGGCATCGGAGATCCGGGCGCTCTTCGCGGTGGCGAGCAGGCCTGAGGTGGTGTCCCTGGCGGGTGGGATGCCGCACCTGGCAGCACTGCCGCTGGAGTCCCTCAGCGCGGAAGTGGCCGACGTCGTGGCCACCGAGGGACTCGTCGCGCTCCAGTACGGCAGCGCGCACGGCGTGCCCGAGCTGCGTGAGCAGATCTGCGACGTGATGGCGCTGGAGGGCATCAACGCCCACCCGGACGACGTCGTGGTGACCGTCGGCTCCCAGATGGGCCTGGACATGGTCACCCGCATCTTCTGCGACCCCGGTGACGTCGTGCTGGCCGAGGGCCCGTCCTACGTGGGGGCCCTGGGCTCCTTCGCCGCCTACCAGGCCCAGGTCGTCCACGTGGGCATGGACGCCGACGGCCTCATGCCCGAGGCCCTCCGCGAGGCCATCGCCTCGGTGGAGCGCTCCGGGCGCCGGATCAAGTTCCTCTACACGATCCCCAACTTCCACAACCCGGCCGGCGTCACGCTCGCCGTCCAGCGCCGTGCCGAGGTGCTCGACATCTGCCGCACGCACGGCATCCTCGTGGTGGAGGACAACCCGTACGGCCTGCTGGGCTTCGACGGCGTCACGTACCCGGCCCTGCGCGCGACCGACCCGGACAACGTCGTCTACCTGGGCTCGTTCTCCAAGACCTTCGCCGCGGGCCTCCGGGTCGGCTGGGTCCTGGCGCCGCACGCCGTCCGCGAGAAGCTCGTCCTGGCGGCCGAGTCGGCCACCCTCTGCCCCCCGACCCTGAACCAGCTGATCGTGTCGCGCTACCTCAAGACGCACGACTGGCAGGGTCAGATCAAGACCTACCGCGAGGCCTACCGGGAACGCCGTGACGCGGCGATCTCGTCACTCGAACAGCACATGCCGCTTGGTTCCACGTGGAACAAGCCGAACGGCGGCTTCTACGTCTGGGTGACCGTCCCCGAGGGCATCGACACCAAGGCCATGCTGCCCCGCGCCATCACGCAACGCGTGGCGTACGCCTCGGGCACCGGCTTCTACGCCGACGGCCTCGGCAGCCGCCAGCTCCGCATCTCGTACTGCTACCCGACGCCAGAACGCATCCGCGAGGGCGTGCGACGGCTCGCGAACGTCATCAAGGACGAGATCGAGCTGCACGAGACGTTCGGCCCGACCGTGGGCCGCGCCGTCTCCGGCCCGCACAGCCCCTCGCCCGACACCGCTTGATCAGGAGCACACGTTGTCCAACCGCTGGGTCGCAGTCCTGTCCGGGGGCCTTTCGCACGAGCGGGAGGTGTCCCTGCGATCCGGTCGCAGGCTGTCCGCCGCGCTGCGCTCGGTCGGCCTGGTCGTGGAGGAGTGGGACGCCGACGGCACCCTGCTCACCCGGCTGAAGGAGCACCGTCCCGACGCCGTCGTGGTGGCACTGCACGGCGGCGAGGGCGAGAACGGCTCCGTGCAGACCATCCTGGAGCTGATGGACGTCCCGTTCGTCGGCACGGACTCGCGCGCCTGCCGCCGTGCCTGGGACAAGCCGACCGCGAAGGGCGAACTGGCCCGCGCCGGCCTGGCCACCCCGGAGTGGGCCGTGCTGCCGCACGCCACGTTCCGCGAACTGGGCGCCCAACCCGTCCTGGACGCCATGGTCGACCGACTCGGCCTGCCACTGATGCTCAAGCCGGACCAAGGCGGCTCCGCCCTGGGCGCCCAGGTAGTGCGGGACGCGGCCGAACTCCCGACCGCCATGGTCGGCTGCCTGGCCTACGGCAACACCGTCCTGGCCGAACGCTTCGTGGAAGGCGTCGAAGTCGCCGTCTCGGTCGTCGACGGCCCGGACGGCCCCTACGCCCTCCCGCCGGTCGAGATCGTCCCGGAAAACGGCGTCTACGACTACACCGCCCGCTACACCGCCGGCCTGACCGACTTCCACGCCCCGGCACGCCTCGACGAGAAGGCCGCCCAAGCAGTCGGCGAACTGGCCGTCTCCGCCCACCGCCTCCTAGGCCTGCGCGACGTCTCCCGCACCGACGCCATCGTCGCCCCGGACGGCACCGTCAACTTCCTGGAAGTCAACGTCTCACCCGGCCTCACGGAGACCTCCCTCCTCCCGATGGCGGTGGAGGCCGCCGGCCAGTCCTTGGGCGACATCTACGCCGGCCTCATCGAGCGCGCAGTCACCCGATAAGCCCTCCAACCAACCACAACGGCCCGTGTCCAATTGGACACGGGCCGTCATCGTCACCGTGACAAAAGACCCCTGGGTGATCCCTTACACCCCAAACGAATCCCATTTGTCCGTTTCCACCCAAGATCCAACTAACCCTCAAAAATCACCCCAGCGGACCCGCAGCGCACCCCACCGAGGCCCGATTTGACATGGGTTCGGGTGCTTTAGGCTGGTCGAAGCCGGCAGGCCTGGCGGGACGCTTTTCCCCGCCGGGCCTGCCGGCTTTGGC